>DASSNI010000053.1:0-13937 GCA_035701385.1 Candidatus Limnocylindria bacterium
CCGCGTCTTCGGACCCCTGGTCTCGCCGCTCGCCCAGCGCGGAGTAGACCAGCGGCTCCTCCCGCGCGCCCCACGTGCGCTTGAAGGTGGCAAGGCTGTCGTGCCCCGCGTCGGTGCGGCCGAAGTCGAAGGAGTGGTACCCCGCCTCGCAGGCCGCGCGGATCGCGTGCCAGAACAGCAGGTGGTTGGGGCGCATCGGCCAGGCCGCCTCGTCCGACGCGCCGAACTTGTAGACCACCGTCCCGTTGCCGGCCAGGAACAGGGCCGCGGCCACCGGGCGACCTTCTGCCTCGACGACATCGACCCATCCACTCCCGGTCGCCAGCACGCGCTCGGCGATCAGCCGGAAGAAGCGGCGCGGCTGGATGGGCACGCCCTGGCGCTGGCGCGTGCGCAGGTGCAGCTCGTAGAAGGCCGTCAGCAGGTCCCCCGCGTCGGTGCTTCGCCGGACGGTGATCCCTGCGCGTTCCGCCTTTCGGATGCTGCGCTGCACCTGCGAAGGGTGGAAGCGCGCGTAGACCACCGCAGGGTCGGGGTCGAGCTCCAGGACGTGGCGCAGTGCCGGCGCACCGGATGCCGGCACCCCGGCCAGCGGCGCACGCAGCTCCACGCCGGCCACCCCGGCGTCTCGCGCGGCGGACTCCAGGGCAGCGGCCAGCTCCCGCTCGTCGTGTTCGGAGGTTGCGAGCGGTGGGCAATGGTCAGTGAACGGCAGCGACACCCAGCGGCGCCGGCCGACCAGGTGCCGCACCGCGACCATGGGCGCGCCTGCGCAGATGGCGCCGTCCGCATCGGCCAGGCCGACCGCGAAGCCGTCGAAGCCGTAGCAGTCGGCCACCAGCTGTGCCCACGCCGGGTCGTGGAACGGGGTGGCGCGTGGATGGTCGGCCACGAACGCCCGCCAGCGCGGATCGTTCAGCCGGAGGACGGTGAGGGGAGGCATGTCGCAGGTCGGACGCGGGCCCGGTCCCGATCAGCGAACGAGCGCCGCGTTGGCGGCGCTCGTCATGGGTGCGATCGGATTCCGAGAGCTAGGCTCGCGTGGCGCGCACCTTGTCGAAGCAGCTGGAGCAGTACACGGGGCGGTCGTTCCGTGGCAGGAACGGCACCAGCGCCTGGCCCCCGCACTCCGCGCAGACCGCGGCGTGCATCTCGCGCTGCCCACCACCGCCGCCATTGCCGATGCCCAGGGCTCGGTTCTGCTTGGCGACAGCGCGGCAGCTCGGGCAGCGCTGGGGCTCGTTGAGAAGCCCTTTCTCGGCGTAGAACTGCTGCTCGCCGCCTGAAAAGACGAAGTCCATCCCGCAGTCGCGACAGCGGATGGTCTTGTCGGCGTACACCCTACCCTTGCCTCCTGTTCGCACGCCCGGACCCATGGGCCGTGGACGGTTGCTTGTTCCCCTGCCTGGGCCGTAATGCGTGCGACAGGTTGCCGGGGTCGAGCAGTGGACCGGACGTTTCGGGCGCGACGATACACGCGGGTACTACGGGTGTAAAGACGTTTGGCCGACACCCGAGCGAGCGTTTTTCGCCGATTTCGCGGCCATCTGGCTCCGCACAGGCCACGAATCCGATGCGCCGATACACCAGCCGGCGTCAATACGCCTGCACCGCCTCCTCGCGCGTCATGGTGTAGAAGCGCGTGTTCGACTTGCGGAACTGGAGCGGCACCTCGCCGATGGGTCCGTTGCGGTGCTTGGCGACCTTGGCCTTCAGCAGCTCCACCTCGGAGTCGGCGTTCTGCTCTCCCTCGCGGTACAGGAAGATCACCACGTCCGCGTCCTGCTCGATGGAGCCCGACTCGCGGAGGTCCGACAGCCTTGGTTCCTGGGTGCCGCGCTGCTCGACGCCGCGCGACAGCTGCGAGAGCGCGATGACCGGGACCTTCAGCTCGCGGGCCAGCTGCTTCAGGCCGCGGCTGATCTCGCTGACTTCCTGGACCCGGTTCGCCTCCTTCTGGTTGAGCGCGCCCTGCATCAGCTGCAGGTAGTCGACGATCACCAGGTCCAGGCCGTGCTGCTCCGCCTCCAGCCGCCGCGCCTTGGTGCGCAGCTCCATGACGGTGAGCACCGGCGAGTCGTCGATCCACAGCGGCGCAGCGTGCATGTCGTTCATGACCTGGGCGATCTTCGACCAGTCGGTCTCGTCCACGAAGCCGGTCTGCAGCGGTCGTGGGTTGATACCCGACTCTGCGCTCAGCAGCCGCAGCGCCAGCTGCTCCTTGCTCATCTCCAGCGAGAACAGGCCGACCTTCTTGCCCTCGCGGACCGCCGCGTGCTGCGCCACGTTCAGCGCGAGGCTCGTCTTACCGACGCTGGGCCGCGCGGCCAGGATGATGAGGTCCGACGGCTGGAATCCGCCGAGCAGCGTGTCCAGGTCCTTCAGGCCCGATGGAATGCCAAGGATCTGGCCGCGATGCTCGTGCAGGTACTCGAGGCGGTCGTACGCCTGCCCCAGCAGCGTGGCCAGCGACTCGAACCCACCGGAGGTCCGGTGCTGGCTGATCTCGAACAGGATCCCCTCTGCCCGGTCGATGGCGACCTCGGCGTCGTTCGCCTCCTCGTAGCCGACCGCCGCGATCTTGCCAGCGGCGCTGATCAGGTTGCGCAGCACCGCCTTGCGCTCGACGATGCGGCCATAGTGCTCGACGTGCACCGCCGTCGGCACCGCGTTCATCAGCGAGGCGAGGTAGGCCGGCCCGCCCACCGGCTCCAGCCGGTCGCGCCGGTCCAGCTCCTCGCCCAGGGTCACGAGGTCGATGGGCTCGCGCTGGCCGTGCAGCGCCAGCATGGCCTCGTAGATGTCGGAGTGCTGCTGGCGGTAGAAGTCGGCCGGGCGGAGGAAGTCGGCGACCTTCAGGATCGCGTCCGGGTCGATCAGGATGGAACCGAGAACGCTCTGCTCGGCCTCGACGGCCTGCGGCGCCAGCTTGTCGATGCTCATGGAATCCCGGTACCGGCCTGGTGGGTGGACGACGGGTCAAGTGACCTGCCCCAGACGATACGGGCGGCCGGGCGAGGCCACGCGACTTGTCCGCCATCGGCGGCGGAGTTGCCAACAACTTTCGAATGTCGTCGGGGATAACCGGCCGGTTCCTGTGGATTAGGGCGGCATCCCGGGTCCGTGCCACACGCGAGCAGCATCGGCCCGCGCCGCGACAGCTAGGCTGTCGCACTCCTCGCCCGGAACCGGCGACGGATCAGCGGCCCCAGCCCTCGGGGTGGTAGAGCGCCAAGGTGGCCTCGGTGTCGCGCGCCTCCCAGGCACGGTGCCAGACGTCGGCCCAGCGCCGGGCCGCGTCCGCAGCCTGCATCTAGGGAGCGGGGACGACGGTGACGGTGACCTGTGCCTCGACGCCGGGCATCAGCCGCACGTCCACGCGGTGATCGCCCACCGTCTTGATCGGCTCACGCAGGTGGATGGCATGCCGATCGATCTCGATGCCCTCGCGGCCGATGAAGTCGGCGATCTCTCGATTCGTGACCGAGCCGAACAGCCGGTTCTTCTCGCCCGCCTTGACGGGGATCTCGATCTTCAGCGCGCGCAGCTTCTCGGCCGTCTCCTCGGCCGCCCCGCGCTCCTGCCGGTCACGCTCGTCGCGCTCGGCGCGATGCCGCTCCCAGTTCTTCAGGGCACCGGAATCGGCCACCACCGCCGCCCCATTGGGCAGCAGGAAGTTGCGGGCGTAGCCGTCCTTGACGTCCTTGACGTCGCCGGCCCGTCCCAGGCCCTTCACGTCGTGCTTGAGGATCACCTTCATATGGCTGTGCGTTCCTTCACTGGTATGGCGGCTAGTTGAGCGCCGCGTCCCCGGGCTCGGACGGAGTGCCGGCCGAGGCGGAGCTGGCCACCGCCGGGCTCCCATCGGTCTCGATCAGGCCGTCGTCGCCGCGGCCCCTGAGACGGCGCAGCCGCCAGTCTCGCAGCAGCGCCTTCACCGCTCGCGAGTCCCGTAGGTCGCCGTAGCGTTCCAGCAGCTCCGGCAGGCGGTCGCGGATGGCGTCGTAGCGGTCGCCCATCAGTGCGCGCAGCCGGGCCAGGTCGCGGTCGAGCTGGGCCGTGCCGTCGTGCGCGCGCCGCATCTGCTCCTCGCGGACGTCAGGCGGGGCGTTGGCGATGAAGAGGTCCAGCACCAGCAGCAGCACGGTCAGGTCATCGGCCTGGCCGAGGATCGGCACGGCATCCGGCACGAGGTCGATCGGCACCAGAACGTACGCCAGGCCGGCGCCGAGCAGCGCCTTCAGGGGCACCGGGGTGCGCGGGTCGCGCATCAGGCCCCACACCACGCGGGCGTAGGTCGGCAGCTTCCAGACGAGGCGCGCCATGCGCAGGTAGCGCAGGCGGCCGGTGACGTTCACGCCATGGGCCTCCGGGATCCGGGTGAGCGCGGATGATACAGCGGTGCGCGGAATCGGTTGACATTAGAACGTCTGTTCGCTAGCATCGGTCCACCCGCTGCAGGGAGAGCCTGCCATGACCAGGCACGACGCCGAACGCAAGCAGAAGATCGTGGAGTTCATCGCTCACACCGTCGCCGAGCGCGGCTACCCGCCCTCGGTGCGCGAGATCGCGGACGCCGTCGGCCTGGCCTCGCCATCGGCCGTTCACCATCACCTCATCGCCCTGGAGCGCGAGGGCCTGCTCGAGCGAGGCTCGCGCTCGTCCCGGGCGCTGCGGCTCACCGCCCGGGCGGAGGCGGAGGCCGAACCCGCGCCGCGTCGCCAGCCGACGGGCATGGGTCGCATCACGCCGTTCCGCATGCCCGTCGATCGTGACGTGCTGGCCCTGCCGGTGCTCGGCGAGATCGCGGCCGGGCAGCCCATCGAGGCCTACGCCGATGGTGCCGAGTCGCTGGACGTGCCGCGCTCCATGCAGGCACGCGATGACAGCTACGTGCTGCGGGTCCGCGGCAAGAGCATGATCGACGCCCTCATCGACGACGGCGACTACGTCGTGGTCCAGCCGCAGGCCACGGCGCGCGACGGCGACATCGTGGTCGCGCTGCTGGAGGACAACGGCGTCACCCTGAAGCGCTTCTTCCGCGAGGAGGACCGCATCCGCCTGCAGCCGGCGAACGCCGAGATGGAGCCGATCTACGCCACCGAGGTCCAGATCCAGGGCAAGGTGGTGGGCGTCATTCGCAAGCTCGGCTGACGAACGGCGCGCGGCCCGGTCCGCGCAGATCAGACCCGGAGGAGTGGTGCCTCCACCCGTCCTCACCCTGCGCGACCTCAACCGCGCAACGCTGGCGCGCCAGGGGTTGATCGTCCCGCTGCCGGCGATGTCGGTTGCGCGCCGCATCGAGCGGCTCGGATCGCTGCAGGCGCAGCATCCGGACTGGCCGCCGTTCGCGCTCGCCACCCGCCTGCCACCCGGCCAGACGGCCGACCTCTACGCCGCGCGCGTCCGCAGGTCGGTCGTGCGCGCCACGCTGATGCGGCTGACCGTCCACGTCGTCAGCGCGGCGGACTTCTGGCCGATGTCGACGCTGACGCTCGAATTCCGCCGCAACCAGTTCCGGGCGCTGTACAAGCAGGACCCGGTGACGTCGCCCATCGGCCGGCAGATGGCCTCGACGTTGCCCGCGGTGCGGGCTGCGATGCGTGAGCGCCCGCTGGCCATCCGCGAGATCGAGGCGATCATGGCGGCCGGGCTGCAGGGAGTCGACATCCCTCCCCGTCGCTCGCTGTGGCGCTTCGTCTCCGGCGCCCTGCCCCTGGTGCTGGTGCCGTTCCGGAAGGAGGCCTACGGCCGCGCCCGGTACGTCGAGGCCGAGGAGTGGATCGGCCCGCCCTCGGCGGAGCAGGCGGACCGCCAGCGCGCGGAGGAGCTGTTCGCCGAGCGCTACCTGGCGGCCTTCGGGCCGGCCGGCCCCGACGACATCGCCGCCTACCTGGACCGCGGTCGCGCGGGACGCCGCTGGCGCGAGGTCGTGGACCGGCTCGGCGATCGGGTGCGGCACTTCGTTGACGAGAACGGCCGACCTCTGGTCGACCTCGTCCGCGCGCCCCGCCCCGGTGGGGAGACGCCGGCGCCACCCCGCCTGCTGGCGCGCTGGGACAGCCTGCTGCTGGCGTACGGCACCGCGGATCGCACGCGCGTGCTCCCCGACCAATACCGTTCAGCGGTGATCACCAACAACGCGGACGTGCTGCCCACGTTCCTGGTCGACGGCTTCGTGGCCGGGACGTGGCTGCCCCGCCTGGCGGCGGGCGGGAACCCGGACATCGAGCTGCGGCCGTTCGGTCGGCTGCCGGCCTCCGTGCGCAGCGCGCTCGAGGACGAGGCGCAGCGGGTGCTGCCCACCCTGCGCGCCGGCGCTTTCTCGCGCTATCCCGGCACGGACTGAGCCGTGCGCACCATCCTGCACGCCGACCTGGACGCTTTCTACGCGAGCGTCGAGGTGCTCGACGATCCGAGCCTCCGGGGCAAGCCGGTGATCGTGGGCGGCGATCCGAGTGCGCGCGGCGTGGTCAGTGCCGCGTCCTACGAGGCGCGCCGCTTCGGCGTGCAGTCGGCCATGCCGCTGCGCACGGCGCATCGGCTGTGCCCGGATGGCGTCTTCCTGCCGGGGCGATTCGATCGGTACCGCGAGCTGAGCCGGCAGGTGATGCGCATCTTCGCGAGCTACACCCCGCTGGTGGAGCCGATCAGCCTGGACGAGGCGTTCATGGACGTCACCGCCAGCCGCGCGGCCTTCGGCGACGGCGAGACCATCGCCCGCCACCTCAAACGGCGGGTGCTGGACGAGGTGGGCCTGGTGGTCAGCGTCGGCGTGGCCACGAACAAGCTGTGCGCCAAGGTCGCCAGCGACCTGCGCAAGCCGGACGCGCTGGTGGTGGTGCCGCCCGGCGGAGAGGCGGCGTTCCTGGCGCCGCTGCCGGTCAGCCGGCTGTGGGGCGTCGGTCCGCAGTCACGCCAGGCGCTGGCCGACTACGGGGTGACGACCATCGGCCAGCTGGCGGCGCTGCCGGAAGGCACGCTGCGGCGCAGGTTTGGCACGCACGGGCTGGAGCTGCGCCTGCGGGCCCAGGGCGTCGACCCCTCGCGGGTGACCGCCGGCCAGGCGCCGAAATCCGTGGGCCACGAGCTGACCTTCGACCACGACGTGACCGACCCCGCCCGCCTGGAGGCGACGCTCCTCGACCTGGCCGAATCGGTGGCCAGCCGACTGCGCCATCACCACCTGGCGGCGGGCGCCGTGCAGCTCAAGCTGCGCTACGAGGGCTTCGACACCATCACCCGCCAGGCCCCGCTGGGGCACCAGGTGCGTGAGTCGGAGCCGATCTACCAGGCCGGTGTCGCCCTGCTGCGCAAGGCGCTCAGCGGAGATAGGGCGGTGCGGCTCATCGGCCTGACCGCCATCAATTTGTCCGCCGTCCAGCAGCTGACCCTGTTCGACGAGCCGGCGCGGACCGATCGCATCGCCCAGTCGATCGACGCGGTGCGCGAGCGATTCGGCGATAAGGCCATCACGCGCGCCAGGCTGATCGGCCATCGCGATCGCCGCCGGCCCGACTTCGGGGAGCGACCGGAAGCGCCCTCGAGTGAGTGACGCAGAGCCATCGGCAGGGCTTGACAGCATAGAACAGATGTTCATATGATGGCGTTCCATTAGAACGCCCGTTCTCGTCGGGGAGCGCGGGCCGAGGAGACCGATCACCATGGCGCTGACGAAGATCACACCCATCCCCGCCCGCGTTCGCTGGGACCGGCAGCATGCGCGGCCGCTATCCGTGCAGCTGGCCGATCGCCAGCTCACCGTTCGCGGCCTGGAAGCCGTTCGTGACGAGACGGCGGCGTACCCGGCGCACCGGGGGCCGCGCATCACCTTCCTGGTCGAGACGGACGCGGGACAGGCCTCGCTCGTGTTCGACGGCCGCAAGCGCAGCTGGTTCGTGGAGGCGCTGGACCAGGCCGCCTAGCTCGACTCCGGCACCGGCTCCCAGCTCACCAGCCAGATCGGGCCATCGCTGGCATCCATCCGGCGGGCGTTCCCGCCGGGCTCGGTGAGGCTGGTCCGCGTGACGCGGACCCGCTGTCCATCGAGCACGGTGACGGGGCCGATGACCGGCGACATGCCGAACGTGAACGCCCAGGCGCGTACCTGGTCGTGGATGCGGCGGGCGGGCTGGCCCCAGTCGATGGTGGCGTAGTCCTCGCCGAAGTGGCCGGCCCAGCTGACGCCGTCGGTGGGCTGCGGGTCGCCGGGATCGCCGCTCGCAACTCGCGCCAGCACGGTCGGCAGCAGGCCAATGGCGACGGCGCCCACCCGCGGGCCGACGCTCATAATGTCGTGGTCGTCGTCCTGCATCGGCACGCTGGCCTGCGCCAGGATCGCCCCGGTGTCGAGCTCGGCGTCCATGCGGTGCCAGGTCACGCCGAACTGGCCGTCGCCGTCGCGGAAGGCCCATGCCAGCGGCACCGGGCCGCGATGGCGCGGCAGCAGCGCCGGGTGGCAGTTGATAGAGCCCAGGCGCGGCACGGCCAGTGCCTCGGCGGGGATCTTCCACGGAAAGCCCCAGCACACCAGCAGGTCGGGCTCGTAGGCCAGCAGCAGCGGCTCGATCGACCGCTTGGTCACCGGCTGCAGGAGGTCCACGCCCGCGGGAGCCGAATCATCGGTCATCAGCGGCCGACCCTCGATGACCCGATCGCGGCGAGCCGTGATGATTGCCACCGGCTGGTGGCCGAGGCCTCGCAGCGACTCTGTCAGCGAGTGGGCGACGATCGGGACGGTGGTGACCAGGACGATTCGCCAGCCGCTAGCCGCCATCGAGGGCGAGTCTAGCCCCTACAATCTGCGCGCCGAGCGCGGAAGCGCCGGGATGGCCCGCACGAGACCTGGCGCATGGAGGACCGCACCGACAGCCCCGCCGACCCGACCCTCGCCGAGATCAACGTCCGCGAGCTGCTGGAGCGGCTTGCCAGCAAGGCGCCGATCCCCGGTGGCGGCAGCGCCGCGGCGCTCGGCGGCGCCATGGGAGCGGCGCTGGTCGCCATGGTCGCAGAGCTGACCATCGGCCGGCCGGATGCCGAGGAGCACGCCGAGCAGCTGGAACGGCTGCGCAACGCCAGCCGTGATGCCCGCGACCAGCTGCTGGCGCTGGCCGAGGAGGACTCGCGCGCGTACGCCGCCGTCGTCGCCGCCCGCCGCCTGCCGCGCGACACCGACGAACAGCGCGCCCTGCGCGCGGAGGGCGTCCGGCGCTGCATGCGGGCGGCGGCCGACGTTCCGCTGCGGGCCGCCCGGGCGGCAGAGGCCGCGCTGCAGCTGGCGCGCGAGATGGCGCCCATCGGCAACCCGAACGCGGTGAGCGACGCGGGCGTCGCGGCGCAGCTCCTCGCGGCGGCGGTGCGCGGCGCCATCCTGAACGTGCACATCAACCTGCCGTACCTGGCGGAGGGCGACCCGCTGGCCCAAGCGGCGCCGGCCGAGCTGGGCGAGCTGGCCGCGGCTGCGCAGTCGGCCGAGGCGGAGACGCTGGCCGTGGTGAACGGGAGGATCGGGCCTTCGTGAGCGCCAAGCTGCTGGACGGTCGCGTCGTCGCCTCGCGCATCTGGCGCGAGCTGAGCGAGCGCGTGGCCGCGCTCGAGTCGCGCACCGGGATGCGGCCGCGGCTGGCCGTCATCCGCTTCGAGGAGAGCGGCCCGTCCGCAGTCTACGCGGCCAGCCTGGCACGCGCCGCGCGCAGCGTGGGCATCGAGCCCATCGACATCGTGCCGCCGGAGGGCGTCCAGCTGAGCGACCTGGCGGCCCGGATCGGCGCGCTGAACCGCGACCCGGCGGTGAGCGGCATCGTGCTGGCCCAGCCGATGCCCGCCCACCTCGACCCCTCGGCGGTGGCCGCGCTCATCGACCCTGCCAAGGACGTGGACGGCGCGACCCCGCTGAACGCCGGCCGGCTGGCCCGCGGCGATCGGACGTTCGTGCCGGCCACGGCCCTGGCGGTGATGGCGATCTTGCGGACCTACCAGATCCCCATCGCCGGCAAGCGCGCGGTGGTGGTCGGCCGCTCGCCGGTGGTCGGCCGGCCAGTCGCCGGGCTGCTGCTGGAGGCCGATGCCACGGTGGTCGTCACCCATCGGCGCACCAGGAACCTGGCCCGCGAGACGCGCCGCGCGGAGATCCTGGTGGTCGCCGCCGGCCAGCCTGGGCTCATCCGCTCTGAGATGGTCAACCGCTCGGCGGTGGTCATCGACTGCGGGATCAACACCACGCCGGCGGGCATCGTCGGCGACGCCGACACGGCCGCGCTGCGGCCCGTGGTGCGCGCCATCACGCCGGTGCCGGGCGGCGTCGGCCCGGTCACCACCATGATGCTGCTCGACCAGACGGTGCAGGCCGCCGAGCGTGGCCTCGGCCAGGGCGACCCGTGGATCGAGGCGCTGCTCGTGGAGCGCGAGGCGCGGACGGAGCGCTAGAGCGGGTCGACGATCCCCATCACCCGGAGGTCGTACATGTCCTCCACCGGCACCGACCCGTCGATGAACCCCAGCCTGCGGAGGGTCTGGTAGCCGGCATCCCACACGTCACGCACCACGCCGCCAGAGACCGGCGGATCCCATGCGTCGATCGTCGCCTCCAGGACCGCGGTGGCCGTCGCCCGGTCTTCGCCGATGGCAGGCACCTCCGTCACGGCTGCATCCACGCCGCGCTGCGGGTCCCGGCCGATCTCCTCCTGGGCCTGCACCACGGCCGAGGCAACCGCGTTCACCAGGTCCGGGTCGCTGGCCAGCAGGCCGTCGCCCGCGACCAGGCCCGGTCCGGGCAGCGGCGCGAAGTGGTCGACAGTCAACAGCTCCGTCTCGAATCCCTGCGCCTGCAGCCGCAGCGGCTCGTTTGCCAGGAAGCCGGTGATGAGGTCGACGTCGCCGTTCAGCAGGCCCTCGACCTGGTTGAACTGCGGGTACTCGCGGATGGTCACGTCGTCGGGCGTCAGGCCACCGGCGTCGAGCAGCGCCACCAGCGCGTGCCACGACGAGCCGAAGCGCCCCGGCGTTCCGATCCTCATGCCCGCCAGGCCCGAGGGGTCATCGGGCACCGCATCCGGCGAGCCGATCAACGCCACCGGGAAGTGCTCGTACAGGGTGGCAACGTACTTGATCGGGATGCCCGAGGTGCGGCCGATCATCACGTCCGTCGCATCGGCCACGCCCAGCTCCGCCTGCCCGTCGGCCACCAGGCGCAGGACGTCGTCGCTGTACTCGATCGTCACCTCCAGGCCGGCATCGCGGAAGTAGCCCGCCTGCTGTGCGAGGTAGAAGGGCGCGAACTGGACGTCCGGCTGGAAGCCGAGCAGCAGCCTGACCGGCCGCAGCTCCTCGGCGCTCGCTGATGCCGCGGTGCTCGAAGATGCGGTGGCGCTCGCCCCACCGGTCGGCGACGCGCTGCCGCTCGGCGCCCCGGCCGGCGGACGGAACAGCACGATGGCGATCACTGCCAGTGCCGCGACGGCGATCAGCAGTGCGGACTGGTTGGCGCGCGAAGACATCGGACTACCTCATGTGGGGTGGACGAGCTGCCGCTCGACGAAGACGACCAGGCTGTAGAAGGCCAGGCCGATGACCGCCAGCGCGGCGAGGGCGACGAACATGAGGGGCGTGTCGAACAGCCCCTGATCGGCGATGTTGATGAGCACGCCGAGGCCGACGCTGGCGCCGGCCCACTCGGCGACGACTGCGCCGATGACCGACAGCGTCACGCCAACCCGGAGCCCGCCGAAGATGACCGGCAGGGCGGACGGGATCTCGAGCTGGGTGGTGACCTGGGCGGGTGACGCCCCCAGGCTGCGCAGCATCTCGCGCAGCCGCGGGTCAGCCGAGCGGATACCGACCATGGTGGCGATGGCGATCGGGAAGAAGACGATCAGCGCCACCACCAGCACGCGGGCGAACAGGCCGCCGCCGAACCAGATGTCGAGCAGCGGCGCCAGCGCGAGCACCGGGACTGCCTGCGCGGCAACGATGTAGGGCGACAGCACCCGCTCGATGACGACGCTCTTGCCGAGCGCCACGCCCACGAACACGGCCGCAGCGGCGCCCAGCGAGAAACCCAGCACCACCTCCGACAGCGTGGCCCACAGGTGCTCCCACAGGATGCCGGAGCCGATGGCGCGCGCCGCGCGCTCGCCCACCACCTCGGGCGCCGGCAGGATGTAGGAGGGCGTGCCGGTGGCCACCGTCAGCAGCTTCCAGAGGACCAGGAAGGTGGCCAGCGAGACCAGGCCTGCGGCGATGCGTTTCATGCGCGTGGCGTCCATGGGGCGAGCTCGGGTGGATGGACCGATCCCAGGGCCTCCCTGACCGCCTCTTCCTCCGCCCGGCCGATGTCGCCCACGCCGCGCGGTCGGGGCAGGTCAACCTGCACCAGCCGGCCGACGGCGCCCGGGCGAGCGGTCATCACCGCCACCCGGTCGGCGAGCCGCACGGCCTCCGCCACCGAGTGGGTGACCAGGATCACGGTGCGGCGCCGCTCCATCCAGAGGCGCTGCAGCTCGCTGTCGAACGCCTCGCGGGTCAGCGCGTCGAGCGCGCTGAACGGCTCATCCAGGAGGAGCAGCTGCGGATCCGTGACGAGGGCGCGGGCCAGGCCGGCGCGCTGCGCCATGCCGCCGGAGAGCTCCCCGGGGCGTAGGCGCGCGGCGTCGGCGATGCCCACCTGCCGCAGCGCTTCGATCGCCCGTGCGCGGCGCTCAGCACGGGGAACGCCGCCCAGGGCCAGCGGCAGCTCGACGTTGTCCAGTGTGCTCAGCCAGGGAAGCAGCCGCGGCTGCTGGAAGGCGATGCCGACGCGTGGGTCGCCGGCGCGCGGCGCGGCGCCGTCGAGCCGCACGCTGCCGGTTATCGGCGCGAGCAGCCCGGCCAGCGTCCGCAGCAGCGTCGACTTGCCGCAGCCATTCGGCCCGATGACCGCGGTGAAGCTGCCCGCCTCCACGTCCAGGGTGAAGCCGCGCAGCGCCTCCAGCGGCCCGTCCGGCGCGGGGAAGCTGACGCCAACGTCGTGGACGGCCACGGCCAGCCCCGTCGGATCGGCGGGTCGGGGGACGCGGGACTGGTCCAGGTGCTGTGGCATGCGCTCCATTCGGCTGGCTGCGAGCCATCGACCGTGGGGCGTGCCGCGCTGCGGGCGTCCATCGGCGACATCGGCTCACGTCCGGCCAGATGGGCACGCGCGCATGCCGAGGCCGCTGCCGATGCGTCGGAGGAACGCCTCGCGCTCGCCTTCTCCCTTCCGGACTGTGACCGTCGGCCCTGTCTACCGGTAAGCGTCGCGCTCGCCGGGTCAGGTCGGCCCTGGAGGTGCTCCCGGTGCCGTTGCTCCGTGGCGCCGGGCCTCGTCAGGGTTCGCGGGCTGGCTCCGTGGAGCCGACCGCCGGTGGGGACTTGCACCCCGCCCCGAAGACGATGGAATTGTTCGGTTGGTCGCTAGCCTGACACCCTTGGCGGGCGCGGTCAACGCGCGTCGGTCGGTGCGCCGCGTCCCCGGATCCAGCGGTAGATGACGTACGCGCCGCCGATGAGCACCACCGCGTAGATCACGTACTCGAACGGGCGGACCGCGTCGTAGAGGTGCTCGTAGTTCGCGCCCAGCAGGAAGCCGGCGAGCAGCAGGGCCGCGTTCCACGGCAGCGACCCCAGCGTGCTGAACAGCAGGAAGCGACCCAGCGGCATGCGCGCCACGCCGGCCGGGTAGTTGATCAACGCGCGCAGCAGCGGGACCAGCCGGGCGAGGAACACGGCCCAGCCGCCGTAGCGCGCGAACCATGCGTCGGCGCGGTCGAGGTCGTCCGGGTAGATGTGCACGTAGCGGCCCCAGCGGTCGAGCAGCGGACGGCCGCCCCAGGCGCCGATCAGGTAGCCCAGCAGCGAGCCCAGCACCGCGCCGAGGGTGGCCACCACCAGCACCGCCAGCCAGCTCCACGGGGCGTGGGTGA
>DASSNI010000054.1:0-3687 GCA_035701385.1 Candidatus Limnocylindria bacterium
GTTGGCCAGGCGGGTGCCAGGCGATCCAGCCCTACCAGCCGAGAGCACACGTGGAGCCGATACGCCGGGATGGCGTCCCCCGGCCTGATGGCGCCCCATAGCGCCGACACGATGACTGCCTGCCGCTCCGCACGCTCCCGCAGCTCCGACGGCCAGGAGGCCGGGTCCAGGCCCTCGTACAGCGGACCGGAATAGGTATCGACTGCCGGGCGTGTCGGGAGCTCGCGGAGCTGCTCGTTGCGCGCCAGCTCGGGCGCGAGCGACGGTCCAAGGCGCAGGCGTCGGCGCCCATCCGGCTGCGCGCTGGTGGTGATCAGCGCGTCGATCATCCGCTCGCGCATCGGCGTCAGCTCGGGAAATGACAGGGTCTCGAGGTCCACGGGCTGGCCTTCGTCCGGCGGCGGCCGCTTCGTCTCCGACGGCGGCAGGATGACCAGCATCAGCGCTCGTCGAGCAGGTCCGTGCCACGGCGGCGCGTGCCGACCAGCCGGCGCACGGCGGTGACGAGTGGCGGCCGGCCGGCTCGCCGCAGATTGCTCCGCGCCTTGGCGGCCGCTGCCTCGGGGATCTGCCAGTCGCGACCCATCGCGTCGGTGATGCCGCGCCGGAGAAGCAGGAACAGGTCGGCGGCCGTCAGCGACGTCAGCAGGCCGGCGACGTTGGCGCTCTCCGCGATGTCCATGCACGGCAGGAAGATGGTCCCGTACCAGTGACGCGCCGCCTCACCGCGCGGCACGACTGCGCCCCGCTCCTCGGACAGGTCATAGGCGTGGGCGGTGACCGACTCCATCAGCTCCAGGTAGCCGGCGGGATCGGACAGCGGAAATCGCGCGTCCGGCACGCCGGAGGCCAGCCCGGTGATCTCACGGAATCGACGCTCGTCGGCCGTGGCGCGGACCGTTCCCATGGTGGTCCTGGCATCGACGTGGAAGCGCGTCGGGAAGACTGTGACCTCGGCATCGATGTACTGGCGGCCCTGGCTGATGGCCAGCGACACGCGCTTGTGCCCGTCGAGCACGAAATACGCGCTGTCGACGCGGTAGACGGTGATCGGCGTGTCGGGAGCCTCCGGTCGTGCACTGCCGATGTGGTCCAGCACACGGCGCAGGCGGACCGATCGTGGGCGGAAGCAGCCGTCGAACTCGCGGACTCGGCCCACTGAGCCGACGATGTCCAGGATCTGGATCTCCTCGCGCCCGCCGTCCAATCGCGTGCCCAGCCCGAGGAGACGAGCCACCTCCTCGAAGGCGAGAAGCTCACCGCAGGCCATGGCCCGATGCTACTTCACCGATCGCCTCGACTCTTCCCGCGTGAAGTGCCGGCGGCAGCGGGCCTGGTACTTGTCGACACCGCCGACGTGCTCGGCCACCGCCACCGTGGGAGAGGCGCTGCTGGCGGCCATCCGCACATGGAACACAGCCTCCTCGCCGCATATGGCGCAGATCGCCGTCAGCTTGTCGACGCGCTCGGCGAGCGCCATCAGGGACGGCAGCGGCTCGAACGGCTGGCCGTCGTAGGTGACGTCCAGGCCGGCCACGACGACCGTCAGGCTGCGCAGCGCCAGTCGCTCCACCACGCCGACCAGAGCCGGCCCGAAGAAGTGCGCCTCGTCGATGGCCACCATGTCTGCCCCACTGGGCACCGCCTCCTCGATGTCCTCGGGGCTGCTGGCGGCCACTGACGGATAGCTCAACCCGGCGTGCGAGGCGACGACCTCGTCTCCGTGGCGCCTGTCGAGTGCATGGTTGATGACCACCACCCGGCGCCCGGCAATGGTCGCCCGTCGCACGCGGCGCAGCAGCTCCTCCGTCTTGCCGGCGAACATCGGCCCGCAGATGACTTCGACGCGGCCCACCCGGTCAGGCATGGATTGCCTCAGCGGCTGGTGGAGACCGGCGTCTCACGGAGTCCCACCACGTTGCTGGCCGCAACCGGCCGGCTCAGGCCCTTCAGCATCAGCTCGCCGACGGACTCCACCTCGGCCATGCCGTCCAGCAGCTCGGCGGCGCGTGGGCTGAGCAGGATCTGGTTCGGTCCTGCCCGGCTGGAGAGGCGCGAGGCCAGGATTGTGACGTTCCCAATGGCGCCGTAGTCGTGCCGGCCCTCGAAGCCGATTCGCCCCAGGGTTGCGTATCCGACCGCAATGCCTACGCCGAACCCGAGCTCATAGCCGCGCTCGGACCAGGCCGATGCGAGTGCCGCGAACCGGTCGCGCATCTGCACCGCCATGCGCACGGCCCGCTGCACGTGATCGTCCTGCTCGAGCGGGTCGTTGAAGAAGACCATCACGCCGTCGCCGGCAAAGTGCTCGAGCGTGCCGTCGTGGGCCGTGATGGCGGCGCCGATCATGGCGTGGTACTCGTTGAGCAGGCGCATCAACTCCTCGGGATCCGCGCGCTCGGCGAACGAGGTGAAGCCACGCAGGTCGCAGAAGGCGACGGTGATCTCGCGCCGATGCCCTGCCAGCAGATGCTCGCCCTCGGTCGACGACACCAGCGCGGCGATCTGCGGCGACAGGAAGCGGCTGAGCTCTTCCTTCTGGCGCTGGATGGTTCGGTTCAGCGCTGCCTGCCTCTCGAACGACTCCTGCTCCAGGTCGTGCAGCCGTTTCGCGGCCAGCGAGGCGTTGATGCGAGCCGCCAGCACCGCCGGGTTGATGGGCTTCGTCAGGTAGTCGGTAGCGCCCAGCGCGATGCAGCGCACCACGCTGTCCAGCTCCTCGACGCCGGACACGATGAGCACCGGCAGGTGGCGCGTCTTCTCGTCGGCCTTCAGCGCCGCCAGCGTCTGGTAACCGTCGAGCTCGGGCATCAGCACGTCAAGCAGAACGACATCGACGCTGGCATCGGGATCGGCCAGGCGAGCGAGCGCCTCCCGGCCGTTCTCCGCCTCCAGCACAGCGAGCCCCAGCGTCTCGAGCCGGCGAACCAGCACGCGGCGATTGACAGCACTGTCGTCTACCACCAGCGCGGTACCGGCGCCAGTCATCGCGGATGCTCGGCCTGCCAGCCGCGCACCGCGGCTACCGTCAGGTCCCAGGTTGCCTCCGCGTCCGGCAGCATGCCGTGCGCTTCGGCCTCCAGGCTGCCGGACCGACCGGCCATCTCCAGCTCGCGGCCGATGGCGGACATGCGCATCGCGCCCAATGTCGCGCTCGAGGATTTCAGGGTATGTGCCGGACGGACCAGTGCCGCGGCGTCATCGGCCTCGATGGCCTGGCGGATGGCGGCCATGTGCTCGGGCGTCTCGGCGAGGTACGTGTCCAGCAGCTCACGAACGAATTCGACGTCGTCGCCGGTGCTCTCGAGCAGCTCGGCGAGGACTCCAGTCTCCAGGATCGGCTGGTCAGCGTGCACTGGCTGCCCTCGCTCGGCGTCGTCGCCTTGCCGGCTTCTGTCCGTTGCTTCCCGACGGCCCTGGCACGCGCCCCAGCGCGGCTGCCAGCTCGGCCGGTCGGATCGGCTTGCTGATGTAGTCGTTCATGCCGGCCGCCAGGCAGGCCTCGCGGTCGCCGGCCATGGCGTTGGCGGTCATGGCCACGATGTGGATCTTGCGATCGGGCCACTGGCGGCGGATGCGCCGTGTCGCCTCGAGGCCGTCGAGCTCGGGCATCTGGACGTCCATGAGGATGAGGTCGTAGTCGGCGGCCTCGAGATGGTCGAGGACCTCCTGCCCGTTCTCGGCGAG
>DASSNI010000055.1:0-12675 GCA_035701385.1 Candidatus Limnocylindria bacterium
GCGCGTCTGATTCGCGCGCGTGGCAATGCCTGCATCGGCTGGGCCAGCCACCGGACTGCGTCAGTGTCGCGACATATCTTGACAAGAACTGTCAGGAATCCGGCGCAGCATGGCGCCACCAGGAGCTTCCTCGGAGGAGAACGTTGATAGCCACCGATGATCAGATTCGACCCAGCGAATTCCAGGAGGCCGATGGGCTGGCCGACTGGCGGGTGATCGGTGAAGGCGCCGTCATCCATTTTCCCGTCGGCTCCCTGGCCGAGGCCGCTCGCCTGGTGGCGCGGATCTCGGAGATCCCGGGCGTGGACGAGCACCCTCCGGCGATCGATCTGCGCCGCGGTGGCGTGACGATCCGCCTCATCACCATCAGGGACGACTACGCAGGCCAGACCCAACGGGACGCGACCGTGGCACGGCAAATCTCCGAGATCGGCCGGGAGATGGGCCTGACGCCGGACCCGGCAGCCGTCCACAGCCTGCTCATCATCCCGGGTGCGCCGGACCCGAAGGCAGTGATGCCGTTCTGGCGGGCAGCACTCGGCTACGAGCCGCGCCCCGACAGCCCCGAGGAGGACCTCGTCGACCCGTTCGATCGCACGACGCCCCTCTGGTTCGAGGCCATGGAGGAGCCGCGCGGCGACGGCGGGGGCGCCATCCACATTGCCATCTGGCTGCCGCCCGAGCTGGCAGAGGCGCGCGTCAAGGCGGCGCTGGACGCCGGCGGTCGCATGGTGCGCGACGAGTTCGCGCCGTCGTGGTGGACGCTGGCCGATGCCGCCGGCAACGAGATTGACATCTCCTCGATCCAGGGCCGCGAGTTCGAATGATCGACCTGCGCCTGGTCTACAGCGACTGGCCGCTCTACAACCGGCACCTGCGCGACGTCATTGCCGTCATGACCGATGCCCAGTTGGCCGAGCGGCCCTCACAGGATGGCTGGCCCATCTGGGCCACGGTCGCTCACACGGCCGGTTCGCGGGCCTACTGGGTCTGCGGGGTGGCCGGTGAGCCGGGCATCGAGCGCCTTCCGTTCCCGCACATTGCCGAGGGCATCGGCTGGGAGGACGAGCTCGGCCATGCGCGCAACGCCGCGGAACTGGCCGGCGCCCTGGATGCGACGTTCGCCCTGATCCAGCACTGCCTGGAGACGTGGACGCCAGACATGCTGGCCGATGAGCTGCAACGCGAGGGCAGCAGCGGCCTGCAGGTGCACACCCGCGCCTCAGTGCTGCAGCGGCTGTTCAGCCACGACGCCTATCACTGCGGCGAGCTGTCGCAGACGCTGGGCATCCTGGGCCTGCCGCAGGTCGACCTCTGGCCGCCGGAGGACCATCTCGTCTGACGACTCACTCGGGCAGATCCAGCCCGAAGTGGATGGTGTCCGTCTCGCCATCGGCGCTGACCGTCACGTCCACGACCCAGTAGCCACCCATCTGGAAGGCCATCCCATCCACGCGGTAGTCGCCAGTACCGAGGTCAGCGGTCACCTCCGGCTGGGTGGGCATGCCGTGGCCGTGAGCGGGCATGTCACCGTCCACCACGACCGTGGCTCCCTCCACTGGCAGGCCCGTCGCGTCCTCGATGTGCAGCGTCCAGGTGTGCACCTCGTTGACTTGCGGCATCTCGACCTCGCTCGACCATGAGCCGATGAAGAGGCCCCCCTCGGAGGCCACGCCCTCCCGCAGGTTGGGTACTGGGGTGGCGGTGGCGGACGGCGCGGCGCTGTCCGTGGGGCTGGCGGCCATCGTTGGCGCCGCGGGGGTTGGGGAGAGGTCGCCGGCCATGGCAGTGCAGCCGGCCAGCAGCACGGCGATGAAGGCCAGGCTCGCGGGTGCGCGCATCGGTCTTCTCGGCTCCTTTCCTGAATGTCAGCGGGGACTCAACGCTTCGAGGAACGCAACCAGCTCATCCACCTGCGCGTCGCTCAGGGCCAGCGGCTGCAGCTCTGAGTGGCCGATGGCCGCCTCCGGCGCCCCGCCGTAATGCCGCACGACGTCCTCGAGTGTCGCCAGCTGGCCGGCGTGCATGTACGGCGCGGTGGCCGCCACGTCGCGCAGCGACGGCGGCTTGAAGGCGCCCAGGAAGGCATTGGTGTCGTCACGCAGGAAGCGCAGCGCCCGGCAGGCGTCGGGTTCGGCGTCACTCCATCGGCTCAGGCAGTTGAACTCGTCCGCCTGCACCTGGCCGATGCCCTGGGCGCGACCGGGATCCGGCCTCCTTCCCACCACGGGCGGCACGCCCGTGTTGTGGAAGCTGCCGTTCGTCAGCAGCGGCCCGTTGTGGCAGTTGGTGCACTGCGCGGAGCCGATGAACAGGCGCAGCCCATCGACCTCCTGCGGCGTCAGCGCCGTTGTGGCCGCGGGGTCAGCTGCCAGCAGCGCCTCAACGAACGTGTCGAAGCGTGACGCCTGTGGTTGGAGCGACCGTTCGTACGCCTCCAGCGCCTTGCCGATGTTCACGTAGACACGGGTGACCGCGGCTCGATCGACTGCGCGCATGGCCTGCCAGGCAGCAGACGCGTCCGCGTCCTCCACCGGACCCGCCGAGGCCGGCAGGCCGCCGAGGTCGGGAAGCGGACCGAACACCGACTCGTACAGCGTCCGGTACTGCGCGGCGACGACGTGCGCATACATCGTCCGGTTGCCGCCGTGCTCGCCGGCGTTCTCCAGCGGCCCAAGCGCCTGGGCCCACAGGCTGTCCCTACGGCCGTCCCAGAAGAGCCAGGTCGCGTATCCGGCGCCGGCGAGCGGCATCGTGTTGCGCGGCACCTCGGCGATGCCCTGGCCGCGCGGCAGCCCATCGGTGAAGGCGAGCTCCGGCCGGTGGCACGAGGCACACGACACGCTGCCGTTCGCGCTGAACCGAGTGTCGAAGAAAATCGCCTCGCCCAGGCGGGCCGCACCCGGGTCGTCAGCGAAGCGGTTGGACCGGTCGACCGGCAGCGGCGGGAGGCCGCCGATCCACAGCGAGCGCAACATGGCGAGCTCGTCGTCCGTGAACGCTGGCAGCCCGTTGGCGCTGGGCGTTGGCGGGCTGCCACAGCTGGTCAGCGTCAGCGCGACGACCAGGGCGATGCGGGCGATCCTGCCAGGTATCACACACCCCGGATGCCAGCGCCGACGGGATCGTGACAGCGGCCGATTCGCGCCGTTCCGCGGCCTATCGAATCAGCGCGGCGTGATGGTCAGCCGGATCGACTGGGCGCCGACGCGCATCTCGGTTCTGACCGCGTCCAGCGTGCCGGTGCAGCCGGTGCTGCAGCGCGGATAGTTCGCCGTCAGCCAGGCGGCGACCTCCGCGCCTGCCTCTGGCGTGAGCACCGCAGCGGCGAAGCGGCCGAACAGGACGTCGCCGCCCGAGGGATCAATGGTCTTGCCGTTCGTCGAGTCGATTCGTGCCTCAACGCCGACTACCGCGCCATTGCGCAGGCTCACCGACACCTGGTGGCGGTGATCCGGCCCGGCCGAGACGCAGGCAAAGCCGGCGGTCGTGTCCTCGCAGGCCATCCGCAGCGCCTCGAGCTGCGCCTGGGCGATCGCCGGCGCTGCACCGATGCTCCGCACGACCCCGACTCCCGATGGACGGCCGCTCGCCACCAGCCACGCGACCAGCACGCCGGCGGCAACCGTGGCGACCAGTGCAGCGGGGCGCAGCAGCGGCAGGCGCGCCGTCCAGCCGGCCGCGGCCGGCGGGGGATCGGGAATCCCGGAGCCCGCCTCCTGGGCGGCGCCGGCCAATCGGCGGACGAACGCCGCAGCCCGCCCGACTTGCGGGCCGCACGCCGGGCACGAGGCCACATGCACGCGGTCGAAGTCGCCGCCGTCCAGGACCGTGTCCACGACATCGGCCGTCCGGGGGCAGCGCGCCACCGAGAGCCCGGTCATCGGTCCATCCCGCTCCATTGGCGGTAGAGCTGGCGTCGCGTGCGGCTGAGGACCTTGCGCACGTTCGCGTACGACAGCGACAGCTGACCGGCGACTTCCTCCAGGGAGTAGCCGTGGCCGTAGTGCAGCACCAGGATCGACCGCTCACGGAGCGGCAGGCGCTCGACCAGGTCACGCAGCGCGTGGTCGCTGACCGCAGGCTCGGTTGCCAGCCGAGCACGGTTGCGGCTCTCCATGGCGCCGCGACGCAGCGCCAGGTAGCAGAGGTTCTCGGCGATCCGCGCAAGCCAGCGCTCGAGGGCCGACGCATCCCGCAGCTGGTCGAGCCGTTGCCGCGCCACCAGGTAGGCGTCGTGCACGATGTCCTCCGCGCGGTCGGGACCCAGGATCGAGCGAGACACGGCGAGCACCCGGGGCCGGGCGCGCTCGAAGCGCGCGTCGAAGTCGTCCAGCGAGATCGGCTGCGTATCGGCCCGGATCAGATCCACCGTGGGTTCCCTGCGTGCGTCCGAGATGCGTGCAGCTGGCGGATTGTGACAGGCAGCCTCGCGCCGCTACGAAAGTGGCCGGTACGCCCGCATCTCCGTACCGCTGCTGAACTCGTGCCGGTCCACCAGCTGCAGGCGCAGCGGTTGCTCCAGCCTCGGCCAGAACGGCGTCCCGGCACCGAGCACGACCGGATGGATGACCAGCCGATACTCGTCGACCAGTCCGCGTTGCACGAACTGGCCCGCCAAGTCGGCGGCCCCAACGTTCAGGTCCCCGGCGAACTCCTCGCGCGCCTCGGCCAGCCGCTCGGCCACGTCGCCGCGGACGATCCGCGCGTTCGGCACCACCTCCGTCAGCGTGGACGAGAAGACGATGATCGGCTTCGCATTCCAGATGGTCGCGAATTCCCGCATGGCCGGCGTCGCGGCAGGATCATAGGCTCCGGTGGGCCAGTAGGCGGCCATCGTCTCGTACAGCCGCCGGCCGTACAGGGAAGCGTCCATCGAGCGCTCCTGCTCGTTGAACCAGCTGTGGATCTCCTCGTCGACGGTGGCCCAGTCCAGCCTGCGGTCCGCCGTCTCGATGTACCCGTCCAGCGAGACGTTGAGGCAGTAGACGACCTTCCCCATCAGGACTCCAGGACTTCGCGGAGCTTGGCTGCGAACGCGTCCGGCTCACCGCCCCAGCCGTATTCGCCGCCCAGGAAGCCGCCATGGTGGCTGGGGAACTTCACGACCTCGGTGCCGAGCCGCTCCGCCACGCCGTAGGCGCCGCGGTTCGCCATCTCGCCCTCCGACTCGGTGCCGGCAGCCATGGTGATCCGCGTGGAAGCGGCCTTCAGCGCCGCGAAGTCCGGCTCGTAATGGGTGGTGTTGATGATGTTCTGGTGGAGCATCACGTCGGTCCGGTCGCCGTTGTCCTCGGCGGGCATGCCGAACTGCGCCGGGTCCGGCGCCGGCTGCTGGCCGATGTCGGCCGAGAACTCGCCGCGGTGTCCGGTGATCGCGATGAAGTGCGCCATGCCCCTGCCGAATCCACCCTTCGCGTACGAGTCGCGGATGGCGCGGACGGCCGCCTTGGCGTTGTCGGCATCGGGCAGCACGGAGGCCAGCGGCGGCTCGTGCGCGATCAGGCGGCTCACGTCCTCGGGGTGCTGCGCCACGAGGGCCAGCGCATTCACCGCGCCGCCGCTGCTGGCGAACAGCTCGACCGGTCCGCCGACCTCGGCAATGATCCGATGCAGGTCGTCGCCGTGCTGGTCCGGATTCGACTCGCTGCTCGGATCCTCCTTGATGGAACGCTCCGCGCCGCGCGGGTCGTAGGTCACGATCGTCCGATCGGGAAAGTGGCTCGCCAGGGTGGCGAAGCCGGACGCGCCCATCGGCGAGCCGATCAGCATCAGCGGCGGCTGGCTGCCGTCGCCGCCCGGGCGAACGTCGTAGGTGATGGTGGCGCCCGGCGCGTCGATGGTCCGGGTGGTCGCCTCTGCAATGGTCACGAGCTGGCTCTCCTCAGGTGTGCGTGGAGACCGGCGGCGGGCCGGCAATTCATCGGCTGGCTGAAACGGCGTCCTCGGCCAGGATGGCGTCGATCTGCCCCACGGCCTGCTTCATGCCTTCCTCCATGCCCATGGCAACCAGCTGCTCCATGGCCTCGACCGTGGGGAAGTGGCTCTCGATGGACATGCGGGTCTGGCCGTTGCCCGCGTCCTCGATGGTCACGGTGGCGCTCGTTTCGGGCAGCGACTCGTTGACCGTCCCGTCGTCGTTCGCGAATCCGTCGCGGAAGACGAGCCGATGGGGTGGCTGCACCTCGTCGAGCTCCCAGAAGCCGCGCGGCTGATCGCCGGCGGGCCCGGTCATGTGGTACTCCACGCGACCGCCGGGTCGCAGGTCGAAGGAATCGACGGTGGCCGGGTAGGTCGGCGGCCCCCACCAGCGCTCGAGCTGGCGAGGATCGGCCCACAACTGCCACACGCGCTCGGGCGTGGCGTGGAATTCGGTGATGACGGTCATGGTCAGGGCGTTCGGGTCCTTGCGGACCGATGTGAGGGTCACGATGGCGTCTCCGTACTGGCTGTCTCTGATTGCTGGATGAGATCGCTCATGCGCTCGAAGCGCCCGCGCCACAGCTCCTCGTACTCGTCCAGCAGTCGGCGCGCCACCAGCAGGGCCTGCAGGTTGGTGCGCACGACCTTGCGGCGGCCGATGCGCTGCTTGGTCACCAGCCCCGCTCGCTCCAGCACGGCAACGTGCTTCTGCACGGCCGCAAAGCTCATGGGGTAGTGGCCGGCGATCTCCGCGACGCCCTCTCTGCCCTCGATCGCGCGACGCACGATATCGCGCCGCGTGGCATCTGCCAGCGCGCCGAACATCTCGTCGTAACGGGGTATGAGCTGCATCGTTATACAACCATACGGTTGTATGATCGTCATGTCAAGCAGAGGGGCCGCCCAGGCGGACGTGGCTCCCGCGTGAGCGGCGGCCCTACGAGCCGGAGGCCCGGCTCGGCACCTCCTGCACCAGCCACGTGTTGCCGTCCGGATCGGCGAAGGTGGCGTACGAGCCGTAGTCGCCGCGATTCGGGTCCACGCCGGGCATCTGGCCCTGCTCGCCGAAATGGAAGATGTCGCTGATCTCGATGCCGCGCTCCGTCAGCTCGCGATGCGCAGCCTCGATGTCGCTGACCACCAGGTACGTGTTCACGTACGTCCCGGGCGCGGACTGCGGCATCCCTGTCCCGAAGCTGATGGACGCAGGCGAGCCGGGCGGCGTGAACTGCACCACCCGGAACTCCGGTGTCAGCTGGGAGTCGACGTCAAGGTTCCAGCCGGCCTTCAGGTAGAACTCCTTGGCCCGGTCCACGTCGCTGACCGGCAACGTGATCGCTTCGATCCGATAGTCCAACGCTCCCTCCTCATTCATCGGCCGGCGTCCATGATCGCCTGCCAGCGTCTGTCCCATTCGGCGTCCAGCAATCCTGCGCCGCGAACCCGCCCGTACATGGCACGAATGTCGTCGTAGCTGGCCGCGGACACCGGCACGAAGCGCTCGACCAGCGCATCGGCCATGACAGCGCGCGCCGCCGGCTCATCGGCCACGCCAACCAGCGCCCGCGCAACGGTCTGGCGCTCGTCAGCGGACAGCCTGGCGCGCGACACGACCACCGGCTGGATGGTCGAAGGGCCGATGCTGCCGATGCGCCGCAGCCGCGGCGCCAAAGACGGATCCGCCCGCAGCTCGATGTCCAGCACCTGGGTGTCGATGGCCGCGGCATCCAGCCGTCCATCGGCCACCATCCGGATCGCGTCCTGGTGGAAGCCCACCTCCACCATCTGGGCGAAGAAGCCGCGATCCTCGCCGAGCGTCGCCAAGAGGTGCAGGACGGTCATGTAGCCGGAGTGCGAGAACGGCTCGTTGAAGGCGAAGCGGCTGCCACGCAGATCGGCGAAGGACCGATGCGGGCTGTCAGCCGTGACGATCACGTCCGAGAAGTAGATGGGACGGCTTTCGTAGCGATCGCCGCACAGAACCGGCGCCGCGACGACCTCCATGTCGATGCGGCCGGCATCGGCAAACAGGAGGTAGGGAATGCTGCACACGAAGCAGACATCGTCGATGTCCTGCGAGCAGCGCTCGTACGACTCGGCCACGGTGAACTCTGAGCGCCGTCCGAGGCGATCGGCCAGGTAGTCCGCCAGAAAGGCGTACAGCGGCTCCACCCCGGGCGCGAGGTGGCTGGCGACGCGTAGCGGCTGTGACCCGCCGGCTCGGTGTGGCATCGCGCAGCCGAGTATGCGCCCGGCGCACTACGATCGCCGCCGTGACGGATGAGCAGGTCGAATCCGAAGCGGACGTCGTCGCCCACCTTCGCGAAACGGAACGGCAGCGCCTGCGGGCGCTCGTCGACGGCGACCTGGCGACCGCGGAAGCGCTCCACGCTGACGACTACCAGCTCATCACCCCCGGCGGCAGTGCACTGTCCAAGCGCGACTACCTCGACGGCATTGCAGACGGGTCGCTGCACTATCGGCGCTTCGAACCGGACGGCGAAGTGGCGGTCCTCTGGTGGAGCACCGGCGCCGCGCTGCGCTACCGGGTGAACATCGAGGTCGACGCGGCTGGCACCGCGTACCGCGATTACTGCTGGCACACCGACATCTATGAGCTGCGCGACGGCCGTTGGCAGGCAGTGTGGTCCCACGCGACGCGGATCAAGGTCCTGGAGGGGTCTTGACATGCAGGATCTACGCTCGGGTCATGACTGATGAGCGACTTCCTGACGGCCCCACACTCGACGAGATGATCAAGCTCCTGCGGCGCGCATTCCCGGATGCCAACGTGCTCCAGATTGACAGCGCCGCCTTCTTCTCGATGGACGAGAAGCACTGGCCTAACTTCGCCACCATCGTGTGGACCGATGAGCACGACATGGGAGCGCCCTCGCGGCTGTCACGTGACGGGGTGTATCGGGTCAACGTGGGCGTGGACCGCGCGACCTTCCAATCGCTGGTGGGTGGCGTGACGGATCCGGATTACGCCGCGTTCGACACCTTCATCCCGCACCCGGTGTACGCCAGGCAGCGCTGGATCGGGATCCTGAATCCCAGCCACACCACCGTCAGCGACAGGCTGCTGCCGCTGATCAGCGCCAGCCACGACCGGTTGGCCCCCAGGAAGGGCGCCTGAGCCGATGCCATCGGATCGCGCGACGGAGCTCGTCGCGCGGCTGGAGGCCGCCGCCGCACGCCTGCTCGACGTGATCGCGCGCCTCGACGACGGGGACTGGCATGCGGCGCCGGTGGCGGGCGAGTGGTCCATCGGCCGTGAGCTGGAGCACGTCGCGGAGGCCGCTGGGTACCACCGGTGGATCGTGCGCCTGACCATCGGCGAGAAGGTCGGCTCGCGGCGGCCCGTCCTGGAACGGAGGGAGCTGCTGCCCCAGGCGTCACGCGACGAGGTCGCCACACGCCTCCGCCAGGAGACGAACGAGAGCGCGACGCTCATCGGCCGCCTCAGTGGTGAGCAGCTCAGTCTGGCGACACGGCCGCCGCGGGCTCGCGACCCGGGCCTGGCGGAGACGATCGAGCGCGTGCTCATCGGCCATTACGATGCCCACCGAATGGGAATCGAAGGGAAGCTGCGAGCGATCGATGAGTCGGACGGCCCGCCGCGGTCTGGAGAGGCATGAGCAAGGTACGCGTGCACATCTCGACGTCGCTGGACGGCTACGTCGCCGGTCCGAACCAGAGCATGGAGGAGCCGCTGGGCGCAGGCGGTGAACGCCTGCACGACTGGCTGGTCGCGCTGAAGGCATGGCGCGAAGCCGCCGGCATGGAGGGTGGCGAGGAGAACGTCAGCAGCCCAGTCGTGCGGGAGTCGTACGAGAACGTCGGCGCGGAGATCATGGGCCGCGGCAAGTTCGGCCCACCCGGCGGCGGCGAGTGGGATCCCGACTGGCGAGGCTGGTGGGGCGACCAGCCGCCGTTCCACAAGCCGGTGTTCGTCCTGACCCACCACGAGCGAGCCCCACTGACGCTGGCGGACACCACGTTCACCTTCGTAAGCGACGGCATCCAGGCAGCCCTGGACCAGGCGCGAGCGGCCGCCGGCGAGAGGGACGTGTTCATCGGCGGGGGAGCCAAGACCATCAACCAGTTCCTGGCCGCTGGCCTGGTCGACGAGGTGGAGCTGGACGTCGTGCCCATTCTCCTGGGTGGCGGCGCGCGCCTGTTCGACGGCGTAGGCCCGGACGTGAAACTTGAGCCGATGCGGACGGTCCATGCGCCGGACGTCACGCATCTGAAGTACCGGGTGGTGCGCGACTAGTCGGGCGTCACCAGGCTGTTCGTGGCCAGCGCCGCGCCGTAGTAGCGAGCCTCGGGATCGACCACGACCGTCGTCGCCTGGTCGCCTCGGCGGGTCAGTGAGTCGCGCGCCATCTGCTCGAAGCTGATCTTGTGCGGCCCGCCCACGTTGCGCACCCCGTTGAGCGGCTGCCCCACGGCCGCCTCCGCCACGGCGGCCGAGACCTGCGCCGCGGGAATCGGCTGTATCCGCGCATCCGGGACGCGAGCCACGCCATCGGCCACCAGCGAGTCGGTGATGGCGTCGGTGAACTCCGTGAACTGCGTGGCACGCACGATCGTGTACGGGATGCCGGACTCGCGGATGGCCCGCTCCTGCACCACCTTGGCGCGCATGTAGCCGCTGTCCGGCAGGCCGTCCACGCCCACGATCGACAGGGCCACGTAGTGCCCCACGCCCGCCGCCCTGGCAGCGCCCACCAGGTTCGGCGCAGCCCGCGAGAAGAACGCCATGGCCGATGCGCCGTCCAGCCGTGGCGAGTTCGTGACGTCGACCAGGACATCGGCTCCGGCCAGTGCATCGGCCAGGCCTGCGCCGGTCAGGACGTCCACGCCGGTTGACCGCGAGGAGGAGACGACCTCGTGCCCCTGCGCCCGAAGGTCCTCGACCACCCCCGTACCGATGAGGCCGCTGGCCCCGACCACCGTGATCTTCATGTCGACACCTTACCGCGCGAAGTACGCCACCCTGGGCGTGCCCCGCTGACCTGACACATCCTGTCTCGTCCATCTGGCACCATGCCGGACGTGGATCCGGGGACGAAGGAGCGAGTCCGCGCCAGCTTCGCACGGCAGGGGCTGATGGCCACGCTGGGCGCCACCCTGGAGTCGGTGGGCGATGGCGAGGCGGAGATCTCGCTGGTCCCGCATCCGGAGATCTCGCAGCAGCACGGCTTCGTGCACGCGGCGGCGGTGACCGCCATCGCCGATTCCGCTGCCGGCTACGCCTCGCTGACGCTCATGCCTCCCGGCACCGGCGTGCTGAGCACCGAGTTCAAGATCAACCTGCTGGCGCCGGCCAGGGGCGATCGGATCGTGGCCCGCGGACGCGTGGTGAAGGCCGGCCGCACGCTGACCGTTGCCCAGTCCGAGGTATTCGCCGAGACGGACGGCGACCGGAAGATGATCGCGCTCCTGACGGCGACGATGATGGCCGTCCAGGACCGCGACGGGATCACGGACTGACGTGCCCGCCGTGCCCCGCGAGACGATCCCGCCGGAGCTCTTCCTGTCCGGCTACCCGCCGGAGATCCGGGACCTGGCGGAGCAGCTGCGCGAGGTCGTCCGACAGGCTGTGCCGGAGGCGGTGGAGCGGGTGCGCACCGGGTGGCGGATCATCGGCTATGACATCCCGGTGGGCCGCCGCACCCTGTACTTCGCCTTCGTGGCGCCGGAGCCCGCACACGTCCACCTCGGCTGGGAGCGCGGCATCTGGATGTCCGATCCGCTGGGCATCCTGCGCGGCGCCCACCTGGACCTGAAGAAGGTGCGCTACGTCACGTACGTGCCCGGCGACGAGATCCCGACCGACGTGCTCGTCGACTACACCCGCGAGGCGGCCGCGCTGACCGCTGTCCGCTGACCATCAGCCTCACCGCAAGGAGGAGTCGAGCCATGACCTGGGAGCAAGCCGAGGCGAATGCCAAGACGACGCGGACGACACTCGGGTCCGATGGGCGATAGGCGAGTAACGGCTCGGGCCTTCCATGACGCCGACGGGGTCGAGGACTGGCGCGTTCTGTTCTCTGGCGCACACGCCTACTTCCGCGTCCGGTCGTTTCCCGAAGCAGCGAGGTTCGTGGCGGCGATCGCGGAGGGTGCGGAGGCGGTCGGCCACTTTCCCGATGTCGACGTGCGACCCGAAGGGGTGACGGTCCGGACGGCGTCAGGCGAATACGGTGCGCTGAGCCAGCGTGACATCGACCTGGCACGCCGCATTTCGGCGGAAGCGCGGAAGCTGCGGCTCGAGGCCGACCCGTCCCAGGTCCAGGTCGTGGGCATCGCGGTGGCGCAGGACGAAGGCGCCGACGTAGGTCCGTTCTGGGCAGCAGCGCTCGGCTACAAGAGGCTTGGACCGCAGGAAGACGTGGTCGATCCGCATCGACGTAACCCGCACATCTCGTTTCAGGCGCTTCGCCCGCCCAGACCGGGGCGCGGCCGCACCCACATCGACGTCAGCGTGCCGGCGGATCAGGCCGAGGCACGAGTCGCGGCCGCGCTCGAAGCCGGCGGCCGCCTGGCGGACGACAGCCACGTGCCCGACTGGTGGACGCTGGCGTCCCCCGAGAACCACAAAGTCGACATAGCTGCCTGGCCGGATTTCGACGACGAAGAAGGGGAGGCCTGAGAGCCGTCGCGGCCCCCGCCGGCTTGGGTAGCATGACCGGGTGACCATGAGGCCCGAGAACCTGCCCGCGGACGACTTCGTCCACCTCC
>DASSNI010000056.1:0-10003 GCA_035701385.1 Candidatus Limnocylindria bacterium
GGCGCAGCAGGTCCGGGATGAGGCGCTGCGGCGCGCGGGTGGCGAAGACGGTGCGCTGCGTCCACACGCTCCTTCGGTCATCGCGGTGCGGCGGCGCATCCGTGAACAGCTCCTCCATGACGGGTGCGCCTCCCGGAAGGAGCTCCATGCCCAACGACTCCGCCTCGCTCCGGAACGCCTCGCTGGTGCACAGGGCAACCTCGTGACCGGCCGCCACGGCGGCCTGCGCGAGTGGAAGCAGCGAGTTGACGTGTCCCACGGCGGGCAACGAGGTGAGCAGCAGACGCACGAGGTGGCAGTCCGTCAGCGAACGGCCGCTGCTTCGCCGAAGCGCAGCGAAACCACCGTCGTTGCTGCCTGCTTCCCGCGCAGCTCCAGCTCTCGGCGCGGCAGAGCCGGGTCGAGGCCGGCGGCCGTCGCAGCAGCAGTGGTGACGAGCACCTCGCCCGCCGCAGCGGCCGATGCCAGGCGCGCCGCCACGTTCACCACGTCGCCCAGCGCCGTCATGGTCCGGTGCGAACCTTCCCCGACGGCGCCCATCCACGCCTGCCCGGTGTGCACGCCGGCGCCGATGTGCAGCCACGGGCGATCCGTCGTGCCGTGGCCGGTTGCCTCCATGAGCTGCCGGGCCGCGGCCACCGCACGCTCGCTGTGGCGCTCTCCAGTAAGCAGCGGGGCGAAGATGGCCACCACCTCGTCACCCACGAACTTATCCAGGAATCCATCGTTGTCGAATACCGCGCTGGCAGCCGCGTCGTAAAAGCGGGCCAGCAGGGAGCGGTACTCGCTGGGCGACATCGTCTCGGCCAGCGCCGTCGAGCCGCGCACGTCCGCAAACAGCAGCGATAGCGGAATCTCGGCGCCGCCATGGTTGGTGGTGACGAAGGTGAAGCACGTGCTGCACAGGTTCGGGTTGCCCTCGGCGGGCCGCTTGCCGATGGCCCGCATGATCGGCCTCCCGATGCCGCCGAACGGCGCGGCGCACAGCCGGCAGCGTGGATTGCTGGGGATGTGACGGTAGATGAAGCGGTTGCGGCGCTCCCGCTCGCTGCCGCGCAGCAGGAACGCCCGCCAGAACTCCTCGTTCTGCTCGTCGCCGGGTGGCGGCTTCTCGATCACCGCGCGCTCGTCATGCCGACGCCCTCCTGGACACGCGGCGGCGGGAAGGCATGCGGCAGGTCGTCGACGATCACCTGGAAGATGGTCTCTGCCTCCGGCAGGCCCCTGAGCCGATACGTCCCGAGCTCACGCAGCCGGACGCCCGCCGGCAGCTCCTCGCCCAGTGCCCGCGCCCCGGCACGCGACAGCACCACCTGCCCGCCGTGCGCCGTGGCCGATACGCGCTGCGTGGCGTGCACCGCCAGGCCCACGTAGCCCGAGTCGGTCAGCGTCGGCCGACCGGCGTGGATCCCGGCCCGCAGCCGGACCTGCGCGTGATGCGGCCACGCGTGATCGCGCACCGCACGCTGGATGGCAAGCGCGGCGCTCACCGCGCTGCTGCCGGCCTTGAATACCGCGAAGAACTCATCGGCTCGGGCGTCCACCTCGCGCCCGCCGGCGCGTCGCACGGCCGCACGGACGAGGCGTCGCGCGTCGGCCAGGATGGCGGCGTAACCATCACCCAGCTCGCGGACCAGGCCGGTGGAGTCCTCGATGTCGGTGATCAGGAAGGTCACCGCGCCGGTCGGCAGGGCCGCCGCAGCCTGCCCGCGCAGCTGCCCGTCGATGAAGCCGATGGGAACGATGCCGTACTTCTTGGCCGCCTTCAGCAGCCGCGTGCGCGCCCGGTTCCGGGCGGGCTCGTCTTCGAACTGCACCTGGTTGAAGCGCGACAGTGCGTTGCGCACGTGCGCCTCGTCGTGGATCGGCAGGCGTCGTCGGCCGGCCGAATCCACGTACGCGAAGGCGCTGTTGCGCAGCTGCCTGCGGTTGCGGGAACGGAGCGTGGCCACGGTTGGGGTGATGGTATCGCGCCCCAGCCGAAGCGGCTGGGCTTGACGCGGGCGCTACGGTAGGCATCCGAGGACCGGGGGGTTCCGGGGGACGAACGTTCGGGAGAGTGCGAGATGAACCCGATCGCCCTTCGCGACCTGGCCGTCCTTCTCTTCCTGGGCGCAATGTTCGTGATGGTGCTGCTGGCGCTGCGCGCCACCCAGCCCCGCGAAAATCGCCGCAGGGACGAGTAAGGCCTCTTCTACTCCGCCCGCTCCCCAATCCGTCCCGCGGGCATCAGCACCAGCACGACGAGCGCCGCCAGCAGGGCGGTGACGATGCCGACCACGAAGGTCGCCCCGGTGGCGATGCTGAATGCCGTCTGGATGCTGTCCACCATCGCGCCGATGAACGGCTCCACCTGCGGCCTGACCTGCTCCGGTGTCAGCGCAAGAATCGTGGCGCCCAGGTCGCCACCCACCGAAGTCAGCTGGTTCAGGTTGTCGGCGCCGCCCGAGCCGAACTGGCCGGCGATCTGCGCGGGCACGCCCCGCTCGCCCATCTGGCGCGGCATCTCCTCCAGCAGCTTCGAGCTCAGCACCGTGCCGGTGATGGCCAGGCCGATGGTGCCACCCACCTGCTGGAACAGCGTCAGGCTGCTGGTCGCCGAGCCGAGCGAGCGCGGCGGCACCGCGTTCTGGACCACCAGCGTGAACACCGCGAAAGTTGGTCCCACGCCGATCCCCGTGACCAGCATCCAGAACCACAGCACCGGCATGGGCGTATCCGGCCGGATGTTGGTCAGCAGGAAGAGGCCGATCGCCTCCAGCACCAGCGAGACCAGGACCAGCGTCTTGTAGCGGCGCACCGCCGCCACGATCTGGCCGCTCGAGATGGCCGCCACGATCAGGCCCAGCAGCAACGGCAGGATCTGGTAGCCGGATTCGGTGGCCGAGCTGCCCTCCACGAACTGGAACCAGCGCGGCAGGAAGACGACCGCGGCAAAAAAGCCCATGATCGCCAGGAAGAACGCCGCCACGCTGGAGGTGAAGGCCCGGTTGCGGAAGAGGCCCAGCGGCACGATCGGCTCGTGCGCGCGAGACTCCACAAAGACGAACACCGCCGCCAGCGCGAGGCCAAGCGCGATCAACCCGCCGACCTGGGGATCGGTCCATTCGCCGAACTGCTTGTTGGTGAAGCCGATGAGCATCGGCACCAAAGCAGCAGTCAGGAAGAACGCGCCCAGGTAGTCGATATGGCGGTCCGCGTCGCGCTCGTGGTGCGTGGGCAGCACCCGCCAGATGACGTAGAGCACAACCGCGCCGATCGGCACGTTCACGTAGAAGATCCAGTGCCAGCTGAAGTTGTCGGTGATGATCCCGCCGATGGCCGGGCCGACCAAGGTGGAGACGCCGAAGACGGCACCGAAGAACCCCTGGTACTTGCCCCGCTCAGAGGGGGCGAAGAGGTCGCCGATGATGGCCAGCGCGATCGGGAACAGCGCACCGGCCCCCAGGCCCTGCAGGCCTCGGAATGCGATGAACATCTCCATGTTCTGCGACAGGCCGGAGAGGATGGAGCCGATCAGGAAGAGGCTCACGCCGAAGATGAATATCGGCCTGCGTCCGTAGATGTCGGACAGCTTCCCGTAGATCGGACCGCTCACCGTGGCCGTCAGCAGGTACGAGGTGAAGGCCCACGTGTAGAGCTCGTTGCCCTGCAGCTCGGTCACGATCACGGGCAGGGCGGTGCCCACGATCGTCTGGTCCAGCGCTGCCAGGAAGATGCCCAGCAGGACGGCGATCAGGATCTCGATCCGCTCGCGGTGCGGCAGCTCGATCGGCGCGCGGTCGTGCTCGTCGGGCAGGGTGGCAGCGGTCATCGGCGGGAGGCTCCCATGGCGGGTCAGGCGGCGTGCGCTCCCCAGCGGGCCACCGCGGCACGCGCGCAGAACATGGAAGTCTAGCGGCCGTCGATGCGTGGATTGCGTGTGCCGTGCAGCCGATAACTGCATCGACCACGATTCAAGAGGCCGCGAGCTGGGGCTGCTGGCCGTCGTTGTGCAGTCATGAGCAGCCCATGACGCTCGACGACAACAAGGAGATCGCCCGGCGCTTCGTCGAAGAGGTGATGGTCAAGGCCGATCCCGCCGCGGTGGATGAGCTGGTCAGTGAGGACTTCCAGCCGCACAGCTGGGGCGCCATGCCGCCCGGCCGCGACGGGCTGAAGAAGGCGCAGGAGCGTGTCACGCAGGGCCTGGCGGAGGCGCACATGGAGATCCACGACGTCATCGCCGAGGACGACCGCGTCGCGGTGCGCCTCACCTCCCACGGCCGCCACACGGGTGAGTTCATGGGCATGCCGGCCTCGGGGAAGGAGTACGCCATCTCCGAGATCCACATCGTGCGGATCCGTGACGGCCAGGTGGTCGAGCACTGGCGTGACGCCGACATGCTCGGAATGCTGCGACAGATCGGCGCTCTGCCCGCTCCCGGCGGCTAGCGCGCGGCCAGCGCCTCCATCTCGCTCACGACGAGCTCCAGCTCGCTCACCAGGCGGCGATCGTGCGCCGGGTTGGCGCGGAACGCATCCACCAGCCCGCGGTAGTACCACAGCGACCCGTCGCGACCGCCGGTGAACCGGTCCCACAGCGTTGGCCCCACCGACCGCAGGTCGGCCACCACCGAGCGCGCGTTGTGCAACTTGTCCGCGCCGGAAACCAGCAGGACCGATGCGTCCGCGCTGGCGACATGGGCGATGTACGCCTCCTTCCGGGCGCGCCAGGGCGGCTTCGGGTGCTCATCGGTGTCCGTGCAGGCCTCGACGATGCGCAGCACCTCCTCGCCGAACGCCGCCACGGCCCGCCGAGCCTCCTCGGCCGGCTCCACGTCCTCGATCGCGTCGTGCAGCAGCGCGGCGATGGCCTCGTCCTCGCTCGCCCCGTAGTCCAGGGCGATCGAGCACGTCCCCAGCAGGTGGCTGAGGTACGGGATGTCGGTGCCCTTCCGGCGCTGCCTGCCGTGCAGCCGCGCGGCAACACCCAGCGCCTCGATCAGCCTTGAGCCGTAGGGTGGGTTATCGGCCATTGCCGCGCATCATGCGCGGCGAGCGGCCGCTCAGCAGGCGTAGTTCGCGTCGAAGCCGTTCTTGAAGAACTGCGCCAGCCAGACGCCGCCGCCGGTGAAGCCGCGGCCGACACATCGGTTCTTCGCACCGGTGAGCGTGCTGGCTCCGGCCACCCAGCTGGGATAGGCGTCGAACTTCGTGGTGCCGCCGACGATATCGGCCCACATGTGCGGAGCGCTGTAGAAGCCGATGGAGCGGACGCCGACCCGCTTCAGGTACGCCGCCGCACCCTGCAGGGCCGCCACGTTCAGCGACCGCGTGGCGCGCCAGGAGTTGGCCGTCTCCACGTCGAGCCACCAGCGGTTGGCGATCGGGGTGCGGGACGCGGCGGCCTCCGCCCAGCCGAGCGAGATGTAGGCCTGCACCGCGGTGCGGTATGCGTCCTTGGCGAAGTTCCAGCCGTAGTCGTACGAGCAGTTCTTGCTGTTGGGATCGGCCTTCGTGCACTTGCGTGGCCACGTCTGGCCGGTCGGCCAGCGATCGGTCTGCCCAGGTCGTGGGTTTCCGGTGTTCATGTAGAACTGCGCCCGCCGGCCCGCCCATGCAAGCTCGCTCGGGTCCTCCCCCGCCCCAAGGCACGGATTCGCGCTGAACGCTCGACCGTGGTTCACGCCCACGATCCGAAAGTCGCCCTCGTGCGGGAAGCGGCTGCCGCACTGCGGGAAGCTGATGTCCCAGCCGATGGCGCCGCTCCTCAGCTTTCGGGTGTCCGACGTCGGCGCTGCATTGCGGCCGCTCGGCGAGCGCTCACCGTCCAGCTTGACGGGACCCGATGGCGCGCCCGGCTCCACCAGATCACGCGCAAAGACGGGTAGGCTGCCGGCTGACAGCAGGACCGCGAGAAGGGACACGGCGAGTGCGCGGAACCGGCTGGGTCGGCTCAGCGGGCCGCGGTGGCGGTGAGTTGGAACTCGAGTGGCTCGGGGCAACGCGATGCTCGGGTGTGATGTGTTGCTGTGGGCTCTCGTTCAGCCTAGGGAAGCCGGCCGCGCATCGCAAGCGGGCCCTCGCCCGGCGAGCTGCGCCTCAGGCGACCAGCTCGTCCAGGATGCGCCCCAGCGAATCCACGGCCAGGCTCAGGTGCCCGTGCTCGGGGTGCAGGTGCGGACAGGCCGAGCCAACGTGCGCCGCCAGCCACTGGCCGTGCGCGTACGGCACCATGCGATCGTGGCTGCCCTGCCAGATGTGGAAGGGCACGCGCATCTCCTCGAGCGCAAAGCCCCATGGGCGGCAAAAGGCCATGTCGTCGTCGAACCAGCCCCAGTAGCCGTTCCGCAGCCCTTCGCGCGTCGATGCTGCCAGGTCATCGGCGAAGACATCCGTCAGCGACCCGCGGTCGACGTCATCGATCAAGCCGCCGAAGGCATCGGCCATGTCCTGGCCGGTCACCGCGCGCCAGATCGGCCACGCCCGCTCCTTGAAGCCGATGAGGGCCTCCGGCCCCTCCAGCGAAGCGTTGAACTCCTCGACGTTCTCGGGGCCCATGCCCTCCATCCAGTCGATCCCGTCGGCCGGATAGGGCGCCACGCCGGCGATGCTGGCGCCACCCAGGATCCGATCGGGCAGCAGGGCGGCGGTGGCCATGGCATGCGGACCACCTCCCGACCAGCCGATGGTGTACGCGCGATCCGGGCCGAGCGCGTCGAGGACCTCCGCCACGTCCGCGGCCACTGCGGCGACGTCGCGTCCCTCGTGGCGGCTCGAATCGCCGTAGCCCGGCCGGCTCCACGCCACGTAGCGCAGCCCGCGCTCGGCGAAGGACGTCCCGAATCCGGTCGAGGGCATTCCGGACGAGGGCGTGCCGTGGTGGTAGACCACCGGCGTCCCGCTCTCATCGCCGGCGAGGTACAGGTCCAGGCGGCGGCCATCGGCCAGCTGCATCGCCATTGGCTCGGAGGTCGACATCGTGCCAGTCTACGGGGCGTCAGGGCCCCGCGGCGTACACTCGGGGCCATGTCCGGTGACTGCTGCAACGTCGACTACGACGAGCATTTCGGCGCCGATTCGGCGCGCAGCGACATCCTGGCCTACCGGGCCAAGGGAGCCGAGGGCAGCACCCGTCGGCTGGTGGACGCGCTCCTCGCCCAGGGCGTGGAGGGCGCCGACGTCCTGGACGTCGGCGGTGGCGTTGGCGTCGTGCACCTGGAGCTGCTGAAGGCAGGGGCAGCCGCAGCTGTCGACGTGGACGCCTCGAGTCCGTACCTGGAGACCGCGCAAGCCGAGGCGGAGGAGCTTGGATTCGGGGATCGCACCACCTACCGCCATGGCGACTTCGTGGCCCTCTCCGAGGAAGTCCCTGCGGCGGACGTCGTCACGTTGGACAAGGTCATCTGCTGCTATCCGTACTTCGATGCGCTGGTCCGCCGCTCGGCCGAGCGGGCGCGGCGGCTGTACGGCGTGGTCTATCCCGTCGACCGCTGGTACCTGCGGCTCGTCGTACGCATCCTGAACCTGGGGACCCGCATCTCGGGCAGCGCGTATCGGGCCTACGTCCATCCCGAGCGCCAGGTGGATGGCCTCATCCGGGCGGCCGGCCTGGAGCCCGCGTACCGCCATCGCGGGTGGTTCTGGCAGACACTGGTCTACCGCCGCGTCACCCCCGCTCCGGTGCCTGTCAGCACCTGACGCCCAGCCGGCGCTTCAGCGAAGCCAGGGGTATGCTGCTGGCATGGTCCGCAACGCCGCCGTCGCTCCGCTCAGCACGCCCGAATCCGACTACCAGGCCGGCCGTTGCAACATCGGCCCGGCCGAGATCGCGCGCCGTCGGCGATTCGGACACGCGAGCGCCGTGACCGCGGTCGCGCTGTTCGCGCTGCTGCTGCTGACCGATGCGCCGGGCTGGCTGCGGCTGCTGCTGTTCCTGCCAGCAGCCGGAGCGGCCGCTGGTTACCTGCAGGCGGCCTTCCACTTCTGCGCCGACTACGGCTGGCGCGGGGTCTTCAACCTGGATCGTCCCGCCGGCCACGGCAACGTGCAGTCCGTCGCCGACGCCGATGCACGGCGCGCCGATCGGCGAATGGCCCTCTTCATCGGCTTGTCGAGCGCGGCTGTCGGGACGCTGGTCGCCCTGATCGCGCTGCTGGTCTGAGGCGCCGGCCGCCGCTCAGCCGCCCTCGTCGACAGGCGGCGGACGGTACTCGACGCTGCCGATTGGCGCCTCGTCCAGCGCCCAATCACGCTCCCAGGCCGTGACGGTGCGCGTGCCTTCCAGCTGGGCGGCCTCAGCTGCGGGCAGGTCCCGAGCCTCCTCGGGCAGCAGCTCCAGCCGGGTGTCCTTGCGCCTGCGCCGTCGCGCCGCGAGGAGCAGGAACATGCCGACCATTGCCAGCCCGCCGATGGCCAGCAGTGTGCCAATGGTCACCGTCATCAGCGGGCTCAGTCCCTGCGTCCCTCCGGGCGAGGAGCCAGGGGACGGTTCCGGGGTTGGCGTGGCCACGCCCCCGACCACGATGCCACTCGAGCGCGGCATGGCCGACGGATTCGGGCTCGGCGACGGCCGAGGCGACTGGCGCGGCGAGCGATGGGGCTTGGGCGAGTCGGGCCGTGGGCTGCGCGGCCTGGTGGTCTGTGGCGCCGCGGTCGGCTGGGCGGCGGTGGGAGCGGCCGTCGGCTTGGCCGTCGGCTTCGGAGTGGGCTTGGGCGTGGGCTTCGGTGTCGGCTTGGGAGTCGGCTGGGGAGCCTGCGCCACCATCAGGGTCGGACCAGTCAGCGAGGGATCGTTCCCCTGCGCCGCGGCCTGGAAGACCACGTCCCAGGTGCCTTCCGGCAGCTTCGCCGTTCCGCGGTAGCGTCCATTCGACGGCTGGCCCGAGACGAGCGTCAGCGGCACGACGACGTTGCCTGCCACGGCGGTCACCGCCGTGGGCTCGTTGTCCTTCGCACTCTCGAAGCGCACGGTGAACACGAAGGTGGACTGGGTCGTCCCGATGGTCGGCTGCACGCCGCCGTTGGAGAGCGCGTTCGGCGGCGCAGCGAGTGCCGGCCGAGCGAGGCCGGCGAGTGCCGCAGAGATCACCACCGCCGCCGACACGGCGCCCACGGCGAAACGAGCCCCCGGGGCACGGAGGAGCCGTGGCGCGCTCATGGCGCGCAGGATCGGTCAAGGGCGTGTGCCCTGTCCACCGCCATTCGTACCGGCCGGGTACGGCCCCAGCGAGGCACCGTCACACCGCCTGGGCGTAGTCCTCCGCCTGCCGATTGCGGCGCGTCACCAGCCATTCCCGGTCCGTCCCGGCCAGGATCTCCGGCCACGCCAGCCGCGCGGCGAAGCGCTCGCCCACGCCCCGCAGCGCGGGCATCTGTCGCGCATCGTCGAGCGAATACTCGCGTTCCAGCCTGACATCCAGGCGATAGAACGTGGCCTGGGCGAAGTGGCGGTCCACCAGCTCCGTCTGCTGCTCGCCTGGGGATCGCAGCAGCTCGCTCAGCAGCCAGCCGAGCCAGCTGTAGATCCACGTTGGCCGCGGGCGACCCAGGAAGTGGCCGGTGCCCAGGCTGACGACGATGGTGTCCTCCGGGCGATACCGGTCCATGTAGCCGAAGGCCTCGACACACGCCTGGTAGACGGGATTGCCGGCGACGCCGGTGCCGCCGTCCACCATCGGCCCTTCCTTCTCGAAGCCGATGATGCTCCACGGCTCGAAGAAGGTTGGTGCGGCCGCGGATGCGGTCAGGCAGTCGGCAAGCGACAGCCGGCCGGTCCGCTTCGCGTTGGTCGGGCCGTCCTTGACGAAGTACCACTGGTGGCCGTCGGTGAGTCCCTTGGCGGTGATCATGATGTCGAGCGGCACGTCGTTCAGCTGCCAGTCGGCAGCCGCCTCGGCGCCCAGCTGCTCCCGGATGAACCGATGCAGGCGCCGCACGTCGTACAAGTGGCCCAGCAGGATCCGGCGCAGTGTCGAGACGATCGGAATCTTGGCGAACAGGACCGGCGAGCGATCGACGT
>DASSNI010000057.1:0-5911 GCA_035701385.1 Candidatus Limnocylindria bacterium
CGCTTCCTGGTGGCCGAGGTCCAGAAGGTGTACCGCTCACAGGGCGTCACCATCGCCGACAAGCACGTCGAGATCATCGTGCGGCAGATGCTGCGCAAGGTCACGGTGGACTCGGCCGGTGACACCGACCTGCTGCCATCCGAGCTGATCGACCGCTTCGAGTTCGAGGAGGTCAACAACCGGATCCTGGCCGAGGGCGGCGAGCCGGCCACGGCGCAGACCGTGCTGCTCGGCGTGACCAAGGCATCGCTGAACACCTCCTCCTTCCTGGCCGCCGCCTCCTTCCAGGAGACGACCCGGGTGCTGACCGAGGCCGCCATCAACGGCGCCAAGGACCACCTCATCGGCCTGAAGGAGAACGTGATCATCGGCAAGCTGATCCCGGCCGGCACCGGTGCCGAGGCGCGTGCCCTGGCGGCCGCCCGGGCGGCGCAGCTGACGCCGGAGGAGGCCGAGGCGCTTCGCGAGCGCGAGGCGGCCATGACCTTCCTCACCGGCGACGCCGACACGGACCAGGACGGCACGGTGGAGGCCGATGAGGCCGAGGCCGCAGCCGAGGAGGCGGCCGAGACGGTTGCCGAGCTGATGGACGCGGACGACGATCCGGCCATCGAGGCGGAGGTCACCGAGCAGGTGTTCGACGCCCTGAACGAGGAATCGGCGGAGGAGGTCGCGGCCGAGAAGTAGGCCGTCACTCCTCACCGCACCGCAGCGATGGGCGGGCCGGCTGGCCCGCCCACCGGCTTGTCCGCCGCCGGCACGGCGGCCCGCGTGGAACAAGAGCGCGGCGTCGGGCGTCAGGCAGCCGTGCGACGGATGACGCCCCTGCTCCCGATCCTGCTGCTGACACTGGTCGGCTGCTCGGCGCTGATCGGCCGTGACGTGGACGGCGGCAACGGCGGGGGCGGCAACGGTGTCTCCGGCGCCGGTCCCGGAGCCGGCGACAAGCCGATCGTCGGCGGCGGCGGCGGGGGAGCGGTGCCGCCGGTGGGCGATGGGGCGCTGCGCGAGGAGCCGGACCCCACCGTCGTCGATGCACAGCCGGTGCCGGCCGACCACTTCGCCATCGGACCGGACGGGCGCACCGTGGTCGTGTACTGGTGGGGCGGCACCCCGAACTGCTTCGGGCTGCGGCGGGTCGACATCACGATCGCCGACGGCATGCCGATGGTCACTCCTTTCGAGGGGGTTCGCGCGGCCGCGCAGGGGAAGGCGTGCACCGCGGAAGCCGTGCTGAAGTCCGCCGTGGTGACGCTCGAAGAGCCGGTCCTGGCCGATGCCGCCAACCAGGACCCGGATCCCGGCGAGCCAGCTCTGCTCGGCCAGGCACTGGCCGTGACCCCCATGGGCGGGGTGCTGGACCCGCGGCCGCACGCGATCACCGGCTGGGCGGTCTCGTCCAACGGCCGCACGCTGCAGACGTACTACGTGGGCGGCACCGAGGACTGCTACGCGTTGGCCTCCGCGGCCATGGATTGGCCCGAGGGTGGACCGCTGACGGTTGACGTACGCGAGGGCCGGCGTCCGGACGTGGACGGCGCCTGCGACGACATGGGCCTGGCCAAGATGGTCGAGCTGTCGTTGGACGCGCCGCTCATCACCGACGGAACGGACTGAGCCGCCGCGGTCAGTCCTCGGGGTCTGACCCTTCCTCGGCCGGCGAGCGCCCGAGCGGCAGGTTCGCCAGCAGGATGACGATCCCCAGGCCGACGGCCGCGGCGGGGCCCACCCAGGCGAGCGCATCGGTGTTGGGCTTGCCGCCCAACAGCATGACGCCGGCGAGCAGGAAGATGGCGCCGAAGGCGAACGACACGGTGTCGAACGAGTGGCGGCTCATGGCAACACCTCGTAGTAGTCGAGCCCGTCTGCGAGTCTCGTGCGCTGGTCGACCTCGATGGAGCCGATGCCCACCGCCAGGTCGAGGACGATGAGGCGCCCAAAGTCGCCGTGGGTGTAGAAGTTGGCGAGATCGGTGCCGCCCTCGGCGTCACCCAGCACCCAGCTGCCGCCGGCGCCGATCTCCGTCTCGACCTGGACCTGCACGTCCTCCGGCACGATCACCTGCAGGCCGCCCGCCCCGACCGCTGCTTCGATGGCGAGCGGCGCGGTGCTCACCGGCAGGTCGGTGAGGTCGACCGTCAGCTTGCCGAAGGCCAGCTGGTAGCGGGTGGGGATCTCGGACGCGCTGGTCGGCGCGAAGTACGGACCGCCGATGCCGCCCTCCAGCGGCACGGTCAGGAAGCCGGCCGGGATGCCGAGCAGCAGCACCAGCAGACCGGGCAGGAGGAGGCTCCTCGCCCGTCCCCACCACGAGCCGATGAGCAGGCCGCCGCCCACGATCGCCAGCGTCAGGCCGAAGTACTGGCCCGGCAGCAGGGCCGCGGCGCCGGCGTTGTCCAGCAGCGCGGCCACTCCCACGCCGATGAGCGCCGCGGCGGTGGTGTACCAGCCCAGCGGTGACCTGGCGGGGCGCGGCTGCGGCTCGCCGGTGGCTGGCTGGGTCATGGCCGCCGGGGCGGCCAGAGGCGTATCCGTGGAGACCGACGCCGCGGCCACCGGCGCGCTCGGCGCCGGGCCGCCGCGGCGCAGCAGGTAGATGCCCGCCACCACCAGCAGCAGGACGAGGAGCGCCGGCGTGTCGATGCTCACGTACTCCATGCGGTCCAGCACGGCGAACAGGGCGGCCACCGCGAAGAGCGCCAGCAGGATCGCGGGCAGCGCGCCGAGACGCGGCAGCGCGAGCTCCAGCGGGGACCGATCGCGTCCCTGCACCGGAATGAGGAGCCAGGCGCCCAGGTACAGCACCAGGCCGGCGCCGCCGAACACCACCAGGCCGACGAAGACGGCCCGGACCAGCACGGGGTCGACGTTGAGGTAATCGGCGATGCCGGCGGCCACGCCCCCGATGACGCGGTCGCTCGCCCGTCGCCGCAGCAGCCGCGGGGATTGGGTCGCGCGGGGTTGCTCGGTTGTCATTGGCCGATGGTGCCGCCACGCCGCGCGCGCCACCATCCGGAGCTTCCCCGATCGGACCCTGAGATGGCGGCGGCGGGCTCAGGGTCATCCCGTATCGTCATCGGCGCGACCGCGTGGGAAGATCCGCCCATGGCCCAGGCCGAGATCGACGTCACCGCGGCGGACGCTGCACAGCGTGCTGCCGCCGCCCGGCCGCGGCTGCAGCGCAGCCGCGACAACCGGATCATCGGCGGGGTGGCGGCGGGCGTGGCCGACCACCTTGGCGCTCCTGTATGGGCCATCCGCCTGACCTTCGTGGCGCTGGTGCTGGCCGCCGGCTTCGGGCTGGTCGTCTATCTGTTGCTGTGGTTGCTGGCCCCGCTGCAGCCGGCCAACGCCACCCCCCGGCCGGCGGGCACCGTCCCGATCGGCACGCGGCCAGGGGGCGGCCAGCTGACCGGCCTGCTGCTGGTCATCGGCGGCGTCATCACCCTGCTGTGGCTGGTCGGCTTCACCTTCGAGGGCAACCTGCTGTGGCCGATCCTGCTGGGAGCCATCGGCTTCGCGGTCATCTGGGCGCGGAGTGGCGACGAGCGCCGGCGCTGGGATCCCGCCAGCCCCGGCAGCCCGCTGGCATCGGTCCTGTCAGGTGGCAGGCCGCTGGCCCGGCTGGTCGGTGGCACCTCCCTGATCCTGGTCGGCATGGCCATCGTGCTGGCCGCGACCACCGACCTGGGCGGGGTCATGAACGTGACGCTGGCCGTGATCGTCACGGTCGGCGGCCTGGCGCTGGTCTTCGGCCCGTGGGTCTGGAACCTCGGCCAGGAGCTCATCGCCGAGCGCACCAGCCGCGTCAGATCCGATGCGCGCGCCGAAATGGCGGCCCACCTGCACGACTCGGTGCTCCAGACGCTGGCCCTCATCCAGCGCTCCGGTGAGCCGCGCGAGATGGCCATCCTGGCGCGCACCCAGGAGCGTGAGCTGCGCGCCTGGCTGTACGGCCGTGCGCCCAGCGTGCCGGGCGTCCGGCTGCGCGACGCGCTGGACGCCATGGCGGGACGCATCGAGCGCGACCACCGGGTGAAGGTCGAGACCGTCGTCGTGGGTGATGCCGCGCTGGACGAGCCACTGCGCGCCCTGGTCGGCGCGGTCAGCGAGGCGACGCTCAATGCGGCCAGGCATTCGGGTGCTGCCGCGGTGTCCGTCTTCGTGGAGGTCGAGCCCGATGCGGTGACCGCCTTCGTGCGCGACCACGGCTCCGGCTTCGACCCGGCGGCAGTGCCAGCGGATCGGCGGGGGATTGCCGACTCGGTCGTCGCCCGCATGGCGCGCCACGGCGGCGGCGCCGAGGTCGCGAGCAGCCCCGACGGGACGGAGATCCGGCTGCGCCTGCCGCGACCGCCGGCCGGAGGTGCGGCGTGAGCGTCCGCGTCTTCGTGGTCGACGACCACGAGCTGTTCCGCTCCGGCGTCCGCAGCGAGCTGCAGGCAGGCTTCGACATCGTGGGCGACGCGGGTACGGTCGACGAGGCGGTCTCCGGCATCCGCGCCACCCGGCCGGACGTCGTGCTGCTGGACGTGCACCTGCCCGATGGTGGCGGCCGCGCGGTGATCGGTGCCGTCCGCGGCGAGCTGCCCGAGGTGCGCTTCCTGGCGCTCAGCGTCTCGGACGCGGCGGAGGACGTGATCGGCGTGATTCGCGCCGGCGCGCGCGGGTACGTCACGAAGTCGATTTCGGCCGATGAGCTGGACGCCGCCATCCACCGCGTGCACGAGGGTGACGCGGTCTTCTCGCCCCGGCTGGCGGGCTTCGTGCTCGACACCTTCGCCAGCGCTTCCGGTGATGAGCCACTCGACGCCGAGCTCGACCAGCTGACCGCCCGCGAGCGCGAGGTGCTGCGCTACATCGCGCGCGGCTACGCCTACAAGGAAGTGGCGCACGAGCTTGGCATCTCGATCAAGACGGTCGAGACCCATGTGTCGGCTGTGCTGCGCAAGCTGCAGCTCTCGAACCGCTACGAGCTGACCCGCTGGGCCACCGACCGGCGCCTGGTGTAGCCCGCTTCGGTTGACACTCCCGGAGGCCGAACCGTATACTCCGCCTTCGGTGTCCCGTGCTCGGGACGCCTTCGTGTGTGCCCTGTCGGGCACCCTCCGCTGAAGCTCAATGAGTGACCCGCCAAGGGGTCCCTGCGTGCTCGCGAAGGAACGATACCGGGCGAAGACAGACTCCTTTTCAACGCGAGGATTTCGTTGCCGACGATCAGCCAGCTGGTCCGCAAGGGCCGCAAGCCGGCAGGCAAGAAGGTCAAGGCGCCGGCGCTGCGCCGCACGCTGAACACCCTGGAGCAGACGAGCTCCATGGGGCGTGGCGCGCCACAGCGGCGCGGTGTCTGCCTGCAGGTCATGACCCGCACCCCGAAGAAGCCGAACTCGGCGCTTCGGAAGGTGGCGCGCGTCCGCCTGGTCAACGGCATGGAGGTCACCGCCTACATCCCGGGCATCGGCCACAACCTGCAGGAGCACTCGGTGGTGCTGGTCCGCGGCGGCAAGGTCCGCGACCTGCCGGCGGTGAAGTACCACATCGTGCGCGGCACGCTGGACGCCGCCGGCGTGCGTGACCGCCGCCAGGGTCGCTCGAAGTACGGCGCCAAGTCGCCGGGCAAGGGCTGAGCGCATGCCCCGCCGCCCCACCGTCGCCCGCAAGAGCAAGTACGACGAGCAGCTCGTCGGCACCGCGCTGACCATGGATCAGTTCACCAACAAGCTGATGCGTGGTGGCAAGCGCCAGCTGGCGGCCCGCATCCTGGAGGACGCCATCGAGCGTTCCGAGAAGCTTGCCGGTCGCTCCGGGGTCGAGGTCATGGAGCTCGCCCTTCGCAACGCCATGCCGCTCATCGAGGTCAAGCCCAAGCGCGTCGGCGGCAGCACCTACCAGATCCCCGTCGAGGTGCGCG
>DASSNI010000058.1:0-4902 GCA_035701385.1 Candidatus Limnocylindria bacterium
CCGAGGCGAAAGCCGCAATCGAGGCATTCACCGCCTGGCTGCGCGACGAGCTGTCCCCCCGCGCGACCGGCGACTTCCGGTTGGGCCCGCAGCTCTACGCCGCGAAGTTCCGCCACGCCCTCAAGACCGACATGACGCCGGGGGAGCTGGAGGCACGCGCCGCGGCCGAGTACGACAAGGTGCGTTCCGAGATGCAGCACCTGGCCTCCGAGCTCTGGCCCCAATGGGTCGGCGACGAGCCGATGCCCGGCGATGGCAACGCGGTGGTGCGTCGCGTCCTGGACGCCATCTCCGCCCAGCATCCGGCGGCCGATGAGCTGCTGGACTTCTGCCGCGCCGAGAACGAGCGGATTGAGGCCTTCATCCGCGAGATCGACCTGGTCGGCCTGGCCGACGAGCCGCTGCAGATCGTCTGGACGCCGCGCTTCCTTCGCTCGTTCGGTGGCGCCATGCTCATCCCGCCCGGCCCGCTGGATCGCGGCCTGGACTCGTTCTTCGCCATCACCCCCATCCCGGAGGACTGGCCGCCGGAGCGCAGGGAGTCCTACCTTCGCGAGGACAACGACCGGATGATGCGGCTGCTCACCATCCACGAGGCCGTCCCTGGCCACTACCTGCAGCTCGCCTTCTCGAATCGCACCGACTCGCTGGTGCGCAGCATCTTCCAGTCCGGCGTCTTTGCCGAGGGATGGGCGGTGTATATCACCCAGGTGATGATGGATGTCGGCTACGGAGCCGATGATCCTGCGCTGATGCTCATCCACTGGAAGTTCTACCTGCGCAGCATCACCAACACGCTCATGGACCTGCGCATCCATGCCGGCGCAATGACGGAAGAGGAGGCCATGGACCTGATGGTCAACGGCGGCTTCCAGGAGGAGGGCGAGGCTGCCGCCAAGTGGGACCGCGCCCGCCTCTCGTCCACCCAGCTGTGCGAGTACTTCCTGGGCAGCGTGGGCATGCACGACCTCGAGGCTGAGGAGCGGCGCCGCGCGGCCGCGGAGGGTCGCGAGTTCCGCTACCGATCGTTCCTGGAGTCGGTGCTGGCCCACGGCACGCCGCCGCTGCCGGTGATCCGCGACGTGCTGTACGCCGCCGAGCCTGACGCCTAGGTCTGTCGCCTAGGGCTGTCGCCTAGGCCGCGGGCTCCTCGGCGCTGGTCAGGGCAGCGGCGCGCAGCGCCAGGTCAAGGATGGATGGAGCGCCGCCCTGCCGGTCGGACAGCACCCGTGCCGGGTCGAACAGCGCCGTGGTGCCCATCACCACCAGCGTCACGTCCTGCTCCGGCAGGTGCACCATCAGCGAGGTGAACCCACGCAGCAGGCCGGAGTGGCCGTAGCCCTCGTACCGGTCGACGGTGACGCGCTCGACCCCCAGGCCGTAGCCGTGCCGCTTGAAAGTGAGCATCCGGTGCAGGCTGCGCGGATGCAGCACGCGTCCGCCGTACAGCGCGTCGGCCCAGCGCAGCAGGTCGTGGGGGGTGGAGTACATGGCGCCGGCGGTGCCGAAGGCTGACGCCCAGGAGGGCACCATCAGCGGCGGTGCGCCGCGGCCCAGCAGCATGCCGCTCTCGTTCATCTCCAGCGGGTCCAGGAGCCGATGGCGCAGCTGCCGCACGTACGGCTGCCCGCCCACCCTCTCGACCAGCATGCCCAGCAGGACGTAGTTCGTGTTCGAGTAGGCGTACGCCCGGCCGGCCGGGAACGCCGGGCCGCCGACGTTCCTGACGACCTCGGCCGGTCGCCAGATTCGCTCCAGGTCGGCGTTGAGCCGGTCTCGCAGCGGGTTCAGCAGGTCCGTCATGCCGGCGGTGTGGTGCAGCAGCTGGCCGACCGTCACGTCCTCAGGCACGTTCAGGTGGGGCAGCAGCGGGGCGACCTTGTCGGTCAGCGCCAGGCGCCCGTCCTCGACCAGCTGCAGGACCAGGCTGGCGGTGAACGTCTTCGTGATGCTGGCGATGGCGAAGGGCGAATGCCCATCGAGCGGCGTGACCCCGTCACGTGCCATGCCGCTGGCGCCGGTCCAGCCCACCTGGCCGCGAATCGAGACGCCGATGGCCAGCGCGTCCAACCCGAATGCCGCCCGGGCGCGTGCCGTGGCCGCCTGCAGCTCCGACGCCTCGTAGGCGTCAAACGGCTGGAGCTCCACCGGGCGCAGCGATCCGGCGCCCGGGGCGAACCCGGTCCCCGGTTCCGGATCGACGGGCGGCAGCTGGCCGTCCGGTCCAGGCGAGGGCTGGGTGGCAGGCGCCTGGCCCACGGGCCGCTGGGTCGAGAGCACCTCGGGAGCGCTCGTCGTGCGCGGCACTGCCAGGTTGAGGAGGATCGCCGCCAGGAGGGCAATGGACCAGCCCGCGGCGAGCCGGATCGGCCTCGTCATGACTCAGCCGGATGGTAGCCGACATCGGCAACCCTGCGACATGCATGGAGGTGGCGCGGAGCGGCGAGAAATGTTAGCATTGCTAACCAATGTTCAGCCCCACCCTGACCCGCATCCTGGCCTCCGTGCCGCCGCGCCTGCGCGTGGTGACGCCGGACGAGTCCGCCGGCGCCGCTCCACCCACGTCGCCTGCCGGTGGCCCGCCGGGCGGCGGCCTGCGCCGCGGGCTGGCGGCGCTCCACCACCGCAACTACCGCTACTACTGGTTCGGGCAGGTGGTGAGCCTGATCGGCACCTGGATGCAGTCGGTCAGCCAGCCCTGGCTGGTGCTGCTGCTGGGAGGCTCGCCCTTCCAGCTCGGCCTGGTGCTCGCCCTGGAGTTCACGCCTCCGATGTTCCTGGCACCGCTCGGCGGGGTCCTCGCCGACCGCGTCGACAAGCGCAAGGCGCTGCTCGTCACCTCCGTGCTGAAGGCCGTCCAGGCGGTGATCCTGTTCGCCCTGACGGTGACCGGCGTCGTGCAGATCTGGCACGTCATGGTGCTGGCCACGCTGCTCGGCTTCGCGAGTGCGGTGGAGATGCCGGTGCGGCAGGCCTTCGCCGCCGAGCTGGTGCCGCGCCGTGACCTGATCAACGCCATTGCCCTCAACAGCGCCAGCTTCAACCTGTCGCGCGTGGTCGGCCCGGCGATCGCCGGCCTGGCGCTGGCCGTCTACGGCCCGGCGTTCAACTTCGGGCTCAACGCCGTGAGCTACCTGGGCGTACTCGTCGCACTGTGGCTCATGGATCCCGCGGCGCTGCACCGCGCCGAGCGACCGTCACAGTTCGACAGCGTGCGGCGCAGCCTGGCTGACGGCTTCCGCTACGCGGTGCGCACGCCGACCGTGCTGTGGCCGCTGGTGCTGCTGCTCGGCATGGCCTCGTTCGGCATGAACTTCCAGACCCTGCTGCCGCTGTTCGCCAGGAACACCCTGAACCTTGGAGCCGATGGCTACGGGGCGCTGTACGCCACCATGGGCGCCGGCTCGCTGGTCGGCTCGCTGGGATTGGCCTTCGCTGCGCGCCGGCCGATGCTGCGCCTGATGCTGGGTGGCGCCGTCTCCTTCGTGATCTTCGAGCTGCTGCTCGGCCTGACCGGCGTGGCGGCCGTCGCCTATGCGCTGATCTTCGTCATCGGCCTGTCGTCGATGGTCATGGTCAACACCATCAACGTCATGGTCCAGAACTCGGTACCCGACGAGATGCGCGGCCGGGTGATGGCCCTGTACGTCACCGTCTTCGCCGGCTCGGCGCCGATCGGCGGCTTCTTTGCCGGCGCCGTCGCGGAGGTGTGGCAGGCGCCCGCCGGCTTCGTGCTGGGTGCGCTGCTGTCGGTGGTGGCCATCGCCCTGGTGACGTGGCAGCTGGTCCTGCGCGACGCCGGCTGGAGCGCCCGAGCCTCGACCCACGTCCACGACCCGGCGGACGAGCCGCAGCGACGCGCCGCCGGCCAGTAGCAGCCGCGCTCCCCTGACCACGGGCGCGGTGTTCTCTCCTGGTGAGTCACCCGACCAACGAATCCGGCTCTGCCTGCCCCTTGCGGCCAATTTCAGCCCTTCGCTGCCGACGTTCTCGTGGGGTGAATCAGACGACGGACGAAAGCCGTCCGGGGCACGCTCCGTCGGTCCGGTGATTCACCACACGAGAATCCAGCGACTGTTCAGCGACAAACGACGCGCGGCCGGGCAGTAGCAGCGGCTAGCGCGACTCGGGGCGGTTGGGCAGCAGGACCTGCAGCTCGTCGAGGGCCGCGGCGACGGCGGCGCGACGGCCGGATTCGAGCGGTTCGATCAGCTCCTGGGCGGCGCGCAGGAGGTCCCGACGCATGGCGCTGGCCTGGCGGCGGCCGCCGGCGGTCAACTGCAGCCGCACGGCGCGACGATCGCTGGGATCGTGGCCGCGCTCGACGAAGCCGGCCTCGACCAGGCCGCTCGCCAGGCGGGTGACAACCGGCGCACTGACCATCAGGCGGCGCGCGATCTCGGCCTGCGGCATCGGCCCACCGCCGTGGATGATCCGCAGCACGTTGTACTGCTGGAAGGTGAGCTGCTTCCACGCGCGACGGCGGCGGGCGTGGGCCACCAGGTGGCGCATGACCAGCGGGACGGTGGAGATGAGCCGGTGCTCAAGCCCCTCGTCGGCCCGGGAGTCCGCGGCGCGCCCGGCATCCCGTCGGGTTCCGGACGCGCGCGCCGTGACGGACATCGGGCCGATGCTAGCACCCGCCCGTGCGGGCGGGTGCATCGGCTCAAGCGCAGCTGCCTACGAGCTGCCGGCCTCGGTGACGATGACGCTGCCCTTCATGTTCTGTGGATGGAAGGAGCAGTCGTAGTTGTGGGTCCCCACGGTGTCGAACGTGAACTGCACGCTCTCGCCGGGGGCCAGCTGCATGACGTCGCCACCATCGTCCAGCAGCCGGACGGAGTGGGTGAAGTTGTCGTGGTTCGTCCAGGTCACCGTGGTGCCGACCGGCACGGTGATGAC
>DASSNI010000059.1:0-13828 GCA_035701385.1 Candidatus Limnocylindria bacterium
TCGTGAGCGGCCTCCCGGATCTGCCTGCCGGCCTGGTGCTGCAGGGCGAGGCCGGAATCGGCAAGTCGACCCTCTGGCAGGCCGCCTGCGAACTGGCCGCCGCCGCCGGCCTCACGGTCCTGACCTGCCGTCCGGCGGGCGCCGAGGTCCGCCTCTCCTTCTCGGCGCTGACCGACCTGCTCGAGGGCGTCACCGACGGCGGCCTCGCCGTGCTGCCGGCCCCGCAGCGACGCGCCGTGGAGGTCGCCCTGCTCCGCAGCGAGGCCGGTGAGCAGCGGTTCGACGAGCGCGCCGTGTTCGCCGGCACGCTTGCCCTGCTGCGCAACCTCGCCAGCGAAGGGCCGCTGGCCATCGCCGTTGACGACGCGCAGTGGCTGGATGGCCCGTCAGCCTCCGCGCTCGAGTACGTGGCGCGCCGCGTCCGCACCGAGCCGATCGCCTTCGTCGTCGCCGTACGAGGTTCGGCCGCCGGCGTTCCGCTTGGCCTCTACCGAGCGCTGGGGACGGATCGCCTGCAGCGAGTTGCGGTTGGGCCGATGAGCCTGGGCGCCCTGCATCGGCTCCTGCGGGCGAAGGCCGGAGCGTCCTTCAGCCGGCCGACCCTGCGGCGCATCCACGGGGTGGCCGGGGGCAACCCGTTCTTCGCCCTGGAGCTGGCACGTGACGAGTCGGTGCGGCGGAGCCAGCTGCGCGGCGTTCCGTCGGCGCTGCCGGACACCCTGCACGAGCTCCTGGGCCGGCGCCTGGCCGAGCTGCCGTCCGCCACCGGCAAGGCGCTGTTCGTGGCGGCCGCGGCCAGCCAGCCGACGGTTGACCTGCTGAGCGCCGCACTGGGCGAGGATGCGGGTCCGCTGCTCGAGCCCGCGGAGCGCGAGGGTGTCATCCGCCTCGACGGCGGTGCCATTCAGTTCGAGCATCCGCTGCTGGCGGCGGCCGCCTATGCGGCTAACCGCGGCGATCGGCGTTCATGGCATGCGCGGCTGGCGGAGCTGTCGACCGACCTGGAGGAGCGGGCTCGGCATGGGGCGCTGGCCGTCGACGGCCCGGACGAGGGGGTTGCCTCGCTGCTCATGGCGGCCGGGCGACATGCGCGCTCCCGCGGCGCTCCGGCCGCGGCCGCGGAGCTGTTCGAGGCTGCCATCGAGCGCACGCCGCGGGGAGCCGCCGTGGAGCGTGGCGAGCGCACCGTCGAAGCCGCCCGCACCCTGCTCCTGGTCGGTGAGCGGGCACGAGCCCGGACGCTGCTGGAGGCGGCGATTCCTGCCCTGGATGCCGGCGGCGTGCGGTCGGACGCGCTGCTGGTGCTCTCAACGCTGGTCGAGAGCGATCCGGGCGGCTCGGACCGCGTGCTGGAGCTCATCAACCAGGCCCTGGCCGAGGCCGATGCGGACCCGCGACGGCAGGCGGCTGCCCTGCTGAGCCGCGAGATGTGGGAGCGGCACCGTGAGCGGCTGGAGCCGGCACTCCACTTCGCACGCCAGGCGCTGGCGCTGGCAGATGGCCTTGGCGACAACCTGCTGCTCGCGCGGGCGCTGACCCGCACCGCCGACCTGGAGGTCCTGCTGGGGATGGCGCCAGATCCCATCACCCACTTCGCGCGCGCCCTCGAGGTTGGCTCGCGGTTCCACCTGGACGCACGCGAGGACGCGCCACGCTCGATGCTCGCCGCCTGCCTGGCGCGCGCCGGGCGCGTCGACGAGGCGCGGGCCCTGCTCCTGGAGGAGGGCGAGCAGGTGACGGCCGACGGAGACGAATCCAGCCTGGAGATCATATGCCTCTTCCTGGCGGAGGTGGAGTGGCTCGCCGGGAACTGGGACGAGGCGCGCGCCCGCGCCGAGGAGGGCATCGAGGTCGCCGAGGCGAGCGAGTCGCGGATGATGCAGGGCGCCATCACGGCCGTGCTGAGCCTCGTCGAGGCGGGACGCGGCCAGCTGCTGGAGGCCGAGGCCCGTGCGCGGGAGGGCCTGGCCCTGAGCCGGGAGGTCGGCGACCTCTCCTACGAGGTCTACAACCGCCAGGTGCTGGGCTTCGTGGAGCTGTCGCGCGGAAACCCTGCCGCCGCGCACGACCACCTGGCGGTGTACGCGGTCGAGCGTGGCATCGAGGGCACCAAGCGCATCTCGTTCATCGGCGACGCAATCGAGGCGCTGATCGAGCTCGGCCGCCTGGACGAGGCGGCCCCCCTGGTGGACGAGCTGGAGCGGCGCGGCTCCCTGCTCCATCGGCCGACCCTGGCCGCCGCCTCTCTCCGCTGTCGCGCGTTGCTGGAATCGGCGCGCGGTGATGCCAGCCGTGCGGACGCGCTCCTGGCCGATGCGCTGGCGATCCACGCGGACCTCGGGCTGCGCTTCGAGCACGCCCGGACGTTGCTCATCCTTGGCGAGATCCGGCGACGCGGGAAGCAGAAGCGAGCGGCACGCGAGGCGCTGGAGTCGGCGCGGGACGCGTTCACGGCGCTTGGCGCGCCGCTGTGGGCGGCGCGGGCCGAGCGGGAGCTGGCGCGGATCGGCGGTCGCGCACCGGCCGGTGAGCTGACGCCGACCGAGCGACGGGTGGCCGACCTCGTCGCGCAGGGCATGTCGAACAAGGAAGTGGCCGCGGCGATGTTCGTCAGCGTCCGCGCGGTCGAGGCCAACCTGTCGCGCATCTACGACAAGGAGGGCATCAGCTCGCGGACGGAGCTCGTCCGCAGGCAGTTGACCCCGGACGCCGAGCAGTCGCGGGCAGACTGAGGGCCGGGCACAGCAGCTGCGCCCGGCCCGGGAATGCGCGGAGGAGCTACTCGGTGATGGCCAGGATGACGTTGCTTCCGGGCCCACCGTCCGAGGCCGGGCCAAGGGTGACGGACCCGCCATGGCTCGAGCCCTCGGACTCGGCGAATACCCAGCTGTACGTTCCGCCGGCTTCGCTGCGGCTGTAGATCTGCATGCCGGCAGCGCCGATGGCGCCTTCGTAGAAGCTCTTCAGCGAGTCGAACGAGTCGCTCGTCTCCCAGGCCACGAACGCGCCGCCCTCGGCGGTCGTCTTCGAGATCTGGCTCGAGTTCGGCGGCGTCAGCGCGTTGATCAGGTCGTCCAGGCTGCCCGCCGGCCCGCCGCCCGTGGACTCGGCAGCGGATTCACTGGCACCCGCTTCCGTCGGCTCGGCCTCACTCGACTGATCCCCGCCACCGGGCGACGAGGTTGCGCCGCCGCCGCCCGGACTTCCCCCACACGCCGCGAGAGTCGCCATCGTCAGCAGCAGCGAGACCGCCACCAGGGATCGCAGGGACCACATGCTCAAATGCCTCCGTGGCGCCGTGGACGTCGGGAATCGGGACAGGGCCGGTCCCGGCCGGGCGCTGCGCGGATCGTGGGCATCGGCGGCATCGGCGTCAAGAGCCTTCGGTCCCTAGAATCGACGGCCATGGCAGCCCAGGCAGCAGGCGCAGCGGCGAGCGGTCAACCACCCGCCCAGCCGACCGATGCTGCCGCCGAGTACCTGATGACCATCCGCTACATGCACGGCGAGGGGCAGCCGGTGATCGCGGCGCGACTGGCGGAGCGCATGGGCGTCAGCCCCGCCACGGTGTCCGAGATGGTCACGCGCCTGACGCGCGAGGGCCTTCTCACCGTGGAGGAGCCGAACCGCCAGCTGAACCTGAGCGACGCCGGGCGGACCACCGCCGAGCGCACGTTCCGGCGCCATGCGCTGTCGGAGTGGCTGCTCACCGAGGTGGTGGGCTTGGGCTGGGCGGAGGCCGATGAGGAGGCGCACCACCTGCAGCACGCACTGAGCGAGCGGGTCACGGACCGCATCGACGCCCTGCTGGGCCACCCGCCCACTTGCCCCCACGGCAACCCCATCCCGCGCGACGGCCGCACCCCCGAGCGGCCCGCGGGCATGCCGCTCAGCGAGGCCCAGGCCGGCGGGGAGGTGACCATCCTCCGCGTCACGGAGGAAGCGGAGGAGGATGCGGCGCTGCTCACCTTCCTGCAGGAGCACGCCGTGCGGCCGGGCAGCGTCTTCGCCGTGCGCGAGGTGGCAACCCACATCGGCACCATGACCATGGACGGCCCGATGGGCGAGGTGACGCTGGGCCTCAGTGCCGCTGCAAAGCTGCGCGCGCTTCCGGGCCGCGCCGACCCGACGCTGTTCCACAGGGTCCCCGAGCGCGCGCGCCTGGCGAGCGCGGCGGGCTGATTTGCTAGCATCGCCCTCGTGACCACCAACCGCAGCCGCCGCGTCATCATCGCGTCCATCGGCACGATCCTGTGGCTGGGCTACATGGTCGTCGGCCTGCAGGTCCTCAACACCGTGATGCCCACGCAGGGCGGCGAGGGGCCCGCCGGCCTGGCCGCGTTCGTCGGCCTCATCTGGGGGGTCGTGGTCTGCGGCCTCATCATGTGGGCTGCCTCCGACTGACCGATGCGCCCCGGCGCGTGACCACCCGGTGAGCCTCGAGGAGACGCTGGAGCGTCTCGCGCTGACCGTCACCCCGGCGACCCTGGACGACGCCACGCGGGTGTTCGACCTGGAGGCCGCGGTCGACCTGCACGACTTCGGCGACGTCGACTTCACCGTCGACGAGATGCGCGATGAGCTGGAGGCCGCCGACCTTGCCAACGACACGTGGCTCGTCTCGCTCGCATCGGCCCCGGATGCCGCCCTGGTGGCTCGCGCCATCCTGGAGCCACGGGCCCGGGTCGAGTACCGGGCGCACGTCTCGGTGCATCCGGGGTGGCGCGGCCGGGGTGTCGGCTCCGCGCTGGCATCGGCCCTGGAGGAATCGCTGAGCCGACGGCAGCCGTCCGATGGCGACGGTTGGCCCGTCTTCGGCTTCATCAGGGCCGATGCACCGCGCGAGGCGCGGTGGACGCAGCACCTGGGCTACGCCTGGGCGCGGCGCTTCCTGCGGATGCGCATCGAGCTGAACGAGCCGCCGCCGGAGCCGCAGTGGCCCGACGGCATCACCGTCCGTGACTTCGTGCAGGGCCAGGACGAGCGCCCGCTGCACGATGCGCTGGAGGCCGCCTTCACAGACCACTGGGGCCACGTCACGCGACCGCCGGAGGACCTGGTGGCACGCACCCAGCGCAGCGATTTCGATGCCGGCCTGTGGCACGTGGCCGTCGACGACGGCCGGATCGTGGCCACCGCCACCAACTCGGTCCTGCCCGATGGGGTGGGCTGGGTCAGCGGGCTGGGCGTGATTCCCAGCCATCGGCGCCGGGGATTGGCGCGCGCCATCCTGCTGCACTCGTTCGGCGTCTTCTGGCGACGTGGCATGACCGCCGTGGCGCTGGGGGTCGACGCGGAGAGCCTGACCGGCGCCACGCGGCTCTACGAGAGCGTGGGCATGCGCGAGGTGCTGGCCTGGGACCAGGTCCGGAAGGTCGTGCCCTACTCGTCCACCGAGTAGTGCGCGGCCGTGGGCGGATGCTCACGGTCGACGCCCGGCTGCAGCAGGCGCTCGTAGAGTCCCGGCCGGCGGTCGCCGATGGTGTCCCACTCGTGCTCTCCGGGCCGCCGCCGCACGTGCGTGGCGCGCGCCGCCTCCGGAGAGACGTCGCCGTAGATGATCTCCTCGTCCGTGTCGGAGGCAGCGGCCAGCCGCTGCCCGTCCGGGTCGTAGAGGACGGATCGCCCCATGAAGGTCGTGCCGCGCTCGGTGCCCACCCGGTCCGCGGCCAGCACGTAGCAGTGGTTCTCGGCCGCACGCGCGGGCGCGAACAGGTCCGGGTGGAACTGCACGCCCACCGGCCAGTTCGTCGGCAGCGCGATCAGGTCGGCGCCCTCCAGCGCGCAGATGCGCGCCACCTCCGGGAAGCGCAGGTCGTAGCAGATCAGCACGCCGAAGCGCAGGCCGTCCACCTCGATCACCGCCGGCGCGTCCGGCCCCGGCGTGGCGTAGCGGTCGATGCCCAGGAACGGGAGGTGGATCTTGCGGTACCGATACCGCCGGCCGTCGGCGGTGAGCACCAGCGCCACGTTGAAGACTTCGTCGCCGCTCGCCTCGAGCGTGCCGCACACGATCGTCGCCCTGTGCGTCTGCGCCAGCCCGGCCAGCATCCCCTCGGCGCTTGATTCCGCCTGGCGGGCCACCGGCAGCGCCTCCGCGAGGGAGCTGAAGGCGTATCCGGTCACTGCCGCCTCGGGCAGCACGATGAACGTCGCCCCGCCGGCCGCCGCTTCGGTGACCGCGGTGGCGATGCGCTCCAGGTTGGCGTCCACCTCCCCGATCTTCGGGTCGATCTGGCAGGCGGCCACGCGAATGCTTGTCACGGCCGCATCTTACGTTGCCCCGCCACCCTGCCACCTTGGCGCGGATTCCCGCCCCACGGGACTAACGAACACGAAGGGCCGAATTCGGCGCCGATACGCCCCTAACTTGCCGCCGATTCCCACCGGGCGGGAATTCGCGACACCTTTGGGCGGCTTCTTGTTCGTTACGCCCGCCCCACGGGAATTTCCGACAGGAAGGGGGCTGCCTGTTTCCGTCGCGCTACCTAACGGCCACGATGCGGCTCCTGCGTGGCCGAAAAGGGCGGCTCCCAGCAACTTTCAGCCAAGATGCGGCGCGATTCGGCCCGATTTGGCCCATTTCCGGGCTCATCGTGGCTGCTAGGTGTTCCCACAGCAACAACGCGCCATGACACGACGAGCAGGCGGCCGCGTTCGAACCGGCGCCACCCCTCCGGTATGATGCCCGCCAATGAGCCGCGCTGACCGTGGGGCGCACGCGTGAGCGACGCTCGGCCGCCGGAGGACGGCTCGAGCTGGCCGGAGCGGGATCTGGAACGTGCCGAAGAGCCAGCCTCGGGTTGGCCTGACGACGATCCCTACCGCTACGAGCCGCCGCCGCGCTGGGAGCCCCAGCCATTCGAGCCCCTGGACGAGCCTGCCCCATGGCAGCCGCCCCGCTTCGACGATCCCGAAAGCGACGAGCCTGACCTTGTCGCCGATGACCTGGCGGACGATCTGGTCGATGAGGCCGCGCCCGGCTACGCGCCACCCCAGCCCGAGCCGCCGCAGCCGGCCTTCCGGCCGCTCGATGAGCCCTACCAGCCGTATCAGCCACCAGCCGAAGAACCGGCAGCGGAAGAGCCCGAGGCCGAAGCACCAGAGGCCAATGCGGAGCCCGAGGCCACCGAGCAGGAGCTGGTAGCGGATCCGGATCAGCAGCCGCCGCCGGGAGATGAGCAGCAGGCCGAAGAGCAGCAGCAGGCGGAGGTCGCGGCGGAGGAGCCCGGCGAAGGCACCGCTGAAGCGGACTCCCCAGAAGCGGCCGCTGAGGAGGAGCCGGAGGGAGACCTCTCCTGGCAGGATGCCGAACGGGAAGCAGCCGAGCCGGAGGTGGCCGCCGCGCAACCGGCGATGCCCGAGCCGATCCCGCTCCCCGAGCCGAACCCGGATCCGGACCCGGGGCCTGAGCCGCCGCACATGCCCGAGCCTGCGTGGGCAGCGGCCACGCAGCCCGAGATCGCGGCCGTCGCCGCCGAGGAGGAACCACCGCCCCTGCCTCCGGTGGAGCCGGAAGAGCCCACGGTCGCCGGCGCGGAGCCGGTCGTGGCCTTCGAGGGAGCCGACGCCGCCTGGGACCCGAAGCTGCACGGCAACCGCCGCCGCCCGACGACCGCGGAGCAGGCGGTGCCGTGGCTCATCGGCATCATCCTGGCGCTGGCGGGCATGGTCATCGTGCTGCTGGCCCTGATCTTCACCTCGCCGAGCGGCCTGATGGCCGGTGGGCCGACGGCCACGCCATCGGCGTCGGGCACGGGCGAGGCGCCCGCATCGGTCCAGCCCTCGCCTTCAGGCCCGATCGGAGGCCCGGTGACCGGGAGCGCGGAGCCATCGGCCACACCTGGAGAGACGCCACAAGCCACGCCGACCGTGCCGCCGACGTACGGACCGCTGGAGATGGTGTACCTGGGCCGCCAGTCGGCCACGGCGCCCATCTACGTGCTACGGCGCGACTTCTCGAAGAAGCGCGAAGCGGAGGTGCTGGCGCAGGCGGGAGAGGGGATCGAGAAGTTCGCCTGGGCACCGGACGGGACGGTGGGCCTGGCCATCATCTCGGACCGGGCGGTCGCGCTGCGTCCGGACAAGCCGCCACGCCGGCTCGTCGACGACGTGGCTGCCGCGACCTTCGGCTGGGATGCGGAGACCGTCTACGCGGTGCGCATCACCCGCGAGGGCGCCCGCGACAAGGCCCGCGTGCTGCAGCTCGACTTCAAGAGCCGCGAGGCAACCACGCTGACCACCATCCGCTACCCGCACCCGGTGGTCGGCGCGGACGCGCCGCTGCGGGAGGCGCAGTTCATCGACGACGGCGGCCTGGTGCGCCTGGTGGCCATGGCCGACGGCCACCTCAACCTCTGGATCCTGGGCGCGCCGGACGTCTACCAGATCGACCCGGCCGATGGAGCGGTCGCCCGCGTGACGCGCCAGCCCACCCTGTGGTCGCCCGATGGCACGCAGCGCATCGCGCTGAAGGAGAACGGCGGCACCACCCGCATCCGCGTGAAGAACCGGGCGGGCGACACCACCTCGTCCACCGCCGTCACCGGGCTGGTGAGCCACATCCGATGGGCGGGCACCAGCAACGAGATCGTGTTCACCCTGGGCGTGCTGAGCGCCGGCGGCGGCGTGCGCCAGGACCTGTACGTGTGGGACCTGCAGGATGGCGGCGACCCGCTGCCGTTGACCAGCAGCGGCACCGCCTTCGGCGCAGAGTGGCGCGGCGTCATGTCGAACTGGGCGCCGTAGGCGGGTGAGCGTGCAGGACATCGTCAACCCGATCGGGGTGGAGCTGGACGAGACGGCCCGGATCATGCGCATCCGTTGGGACGATGGCCACCTTGGCGAGTGGGGCTGGCTGACGTTGCGACGGGCGTGCCCGTGCGCCCTGTGCGCCGGCGAGGGCAACCTGCCGGGAGTCGTCACCCTGGAGACGATCTTCACGCCCCCGCAGACCACCATGGAACGCGTGAAATGGATCGGCCGATACGCCCTGGCGCCCATCTGGGCAGATGGCCATGACACCGGCCTGTTCACCTACCAGAAGCTGCGGCAGCTGTGCCAGTGCGAGGAGCACCGGGCGGCCGCCGGGGGAGAGAGCACATGACCGATGGACTGCTCCTGGTCCACGCCCATCCCGACGACGAGTGCTTCGCCACCGCCGGCCTGATCGCGCGCAGCGTGGCGGAGGGACGGCGGGTGGACCTGGTGACCTGCACCGGCGGCGAGGAGGGCGAGATCCACGATCCGGACCTCGACCCGGAGGAGGCCAAGCCGCGGCTCGGCGAGATCCGTCGCGCCGAGCTGGAGTGCTCCGTCCAGGCGCTGCGCGCCGACGGCCCAGGCACGCTGGAGCTGCACCTGCTGGGCTACCGCGACTCCGGGATGATGGGCACCGAGTCGAACAACCGGCCCGACGTCTTCTGGAACGCCGACCTGGGCGAGGCCACCGGCAAGCTGGTGGAGATCGTGCGCCGCGTGCGGCCGCGCGCGATGGTGAGCTACGACAGCAATGGTAACTACGGCCATCCGGACCACATCAACGCCTATCGCATCGCGGTGGCTGCCTGGGACGCCGCCGCGGACCCCGCGCGCTACCCGGAGGCCGGGGAGCCGCACGCGGTCGAGAAGCTGTACGAGACCGCCTTCAACCGCGACGCCTGGGGAGCCCTCGTGGCGGCGATGACCGAGCGCGGCATCAAGATGCCGTGGGACCAGCAGGCGGCCGAGGGCGGCGAGTCCCAGGCGGCCGAGGAGCCGGACACCGTCCAGGAGGAGGAGTGGGGCGTGCCGGCCGACCAGATCACGACCACCCTGGACGTGGCCGCCTTCTACGATCAGAAGCGCGCCAGCATGGCGTGCCACCGCACGCAGCGCCAGGACCTGGGCTGGGTGCTGGACATGCCCGATGACCTGGCGCGCCAGGCGTCATCGCCGGAGACGCTCGTGCTCACCCGCTGGCGCGATCGCGAGATCCCGGCCGGATACCGCGAAACCTCCGTCTTCTAGGAGCGCAACGATGTCGAATGGATCCATCGGCCTCGACCAGGCGCTGAACGCATACCTGGTGCAGGCAGGCGTCCGCGAGCACCCGGTGCTGGCCGACCTGCGGCGGCGGACCGCCGAGCTGCCGAACGCCAACATGCAGATCGCGCCCGAGGAGGGCGCGCTGCTGGCCATGCTGGTCCGCCTGCTGCCTGCGCGGTCGATTCTCGAGGTTGGCACCTTCACCGGTTACTCCTCGACCGCCATGGCGCTCGCCCAGCCCTCCGACGGCCGGGTGGTGTGCTGTGACGTGAGCGCCGAATGGACCGACATCGCCCGCCGCGCCTGGGCCGATGCCGGCGTCGCCGACCGCATCACCCTGCATCTCGCCCCGGCGGCCGAGACCCTGGACCGGCTGCTGGCGGCGGGCGAGGAGGGGAGCTTCGACCTGGCGTTCATCGACGCCGACAAGGAGAACTACGACACCTACTACGAGCGTGCGCTGCGGCTGGTGCGGGGCGGCGGGCTGATCGCGATCGACAACGTCCTGTGGTCGGGCCGCGTGGCCGACCCTTCGGAGCGCGACGCCTCCACCGAGGCGATCCGCGCCCTCAACGCTGGCATTGCCTCCGATGAGCGCGTGGACGTGGTCATGCTGCCCATCGCCGATGGCGTGACGCTGGCCCGCGTCCGATGAACGACGAGGGGCTGCTGCCCGCCGACGACAACCCGATGGTCTGCCCCACCTGCCATCTGGGGCTGGCCTTCGTCGGCACGCGCGACTTTCACGAGGGCACGCGCTGGGGGGTGCTCGGCGACCTGGGCGAGCTCTTCGTGAACAAGCAGCGGTTCGACGTGTACGTCTGCGAGCGCTGCGGTCGCGTCTCGCTCTACGTGGACGGCATCGGCGAGGAGTTCCGCTCCGGGGCGACCCAGGGCAGTTAGCCCGCCGCGCCGACACTTCGGGGCGCCGCGGTTGACAGTCATCGCTGCGATCTGTATAGATAGCACATGCTATCGATAGAAAACGGGAACGGTCAGGGTCCCGCGACACACGACACGGACGGCCGCCACTCGGACGGCCGCCACTCGGACGACCGCCACTCGGACGGCCACGCCGCCCCGCGACTCAGCCTGGAGCACATCACCAACCCGCCGCGCACCTTCACGGCTGAGGATCGAGCCCGCTACGAGACCAACCTGCGCGAGATGTTCGGCGCGCTGGGCATGGACCTCGGCACGCCGGGAACGCAGGACACGCCGCGCCGATTCCTGCAGGCGATGATCGATGCCACCGCCGGCTACGAGGGCGATCCCAAGCTCGTCACCGTCTTCCCCACCGAGTGCCACGGCGACGCGAACTGCGAGCTGGCGCAGATCGTCGAAGGGCCGATCCCGTTCCACGCCCTCTGCGAGCACCACGCGCTGCCGTTCTTCGGCCAGGCGTACGTGGGCTACGTCGCGCACGACGAGATCATCGGCATCAGCAAGCTGACCCGGCTCGTGCGCCTCGTCACCCAGCGGTTCGGCGTGCAGGAGCGGATGACCCACCAGGCAGCCGATGCGCTGGCCGGGCTGCTGGGCGCCCATGGCGTGGCGATCTACCTGGAGGCGCAGCACCTGTGCACGCAGATGCGCGGCGTGCGCGAGACCCAGGCGATCACCCGCACCACCTCCTTCCGCGGCGTCTACGAGCGCGATCCGGCGCTGCGCGGCGAGTTCTACGACCTGGCGGGCCTGCGCCGTGGCAGTCGCTGAGGCGCCGCGCGCCGCGGCGCTGCCGCGGCTCGACGTGACCTGGGCCGCGGCGGGCGCGCTGGCTCCTGTGACGGACTCGCTGACCGACGCGTATGGCGGGACGCCCCGCTTCCCTGAGCCCCGGAGCGACCGACCGGCGGTGATCGCCAACTTCGTATCGACCCTTGACGGCGTGGTGTCGTACGCGACGCCCGAGGCTGCCGGTGGTGGCGAGGTCAGTGGCTTCTTCGGTCCTGATCGCTTCGTCATGGGCCTCCTTCGCGCGCACGCCGATGCGGTGCTGGTGGGTGCCGGCACCGTGCGGGCGGCTCCGTCCGAGCGCTGGACCCCCGCGGACGTCTACCCGCACGGGGCCGACGCCTTTGCGACCATCCGCCGTGCGCGGTCCCTGCCACCGCAGCCCACAACCGTGGTGATGACGGCTTCCGGCGGCCTGGATCCGATGCATCCGGGCCTCTGCTCCCCGGACACCCCGGTCCTCCTGGCCCACACGAGCACGAATGAGCCCATGGGCTTCGCCGCGAACGTCGAGAACCTGCGCGTCACCGGCGCGACCGACCTGCTTCGCACCCTGTGTGCGCGCGGCGTTCGCCTCTTGCTGTGCGAGGGCGGGCCGCACCTCCTCGCGCAGCTGTTGCGCCTGGGCGCGGTGGATGAGCTGTTCCTGACGGTCGCGCCGCAGATAGCCGGGCGGACCGCCGAGCAGCCCCGCCTGGCACTCGCCGAGGGCGAGGCATTCAACGTGGCCGATGCGCCGTGGTGGCGACTCCAGTCGCTGCACCGCGTCGGCAGCCACCTGTTCCTGCGTTACGCGCACGAAGGGCCGAAAGGGGAATGAACGTGGACCGTGTCGTGATCATCGGTGGCGGGCTGGCCGGCGCATCGGCTGCGTTCGCCCTCCGCGAAGCCGGCTTCGCCGGCTCGGTGACCCTGGTCGGCGACGAGCCGCACCACCCGTACGAGCGCCCGCCGCTGTCCAAGGCGTACCTGCGCGGCGAAGAGCCGGCGGAAGGGGCCCGTTTCCGTCCGGCGGACGACTACATGGAGGCCGATATCTCCCTGCGCCTCGGCGCCCGCGCCCTCACCGTCGACCGCGAGGGTCGCCTTGTACGCCTGGCCGATGGCACCGAGCTGCCCTACGACCGGCTGCTGCTCGCCACCGGGGCAGCGCCACGCCACCTCGCCGTGCCCGGGGCCGACCTCGATGGCGTCATGACCCTGCGCAGCTACGAGGATGCCGATGCCATCCGCACCGCCGCCGAGTCCGCGGAGCGCATCGTGGTCGTGGGCGGCGGGTGGATCGGCAGCGAGGTCGCTGCCTCACTGCGCCAGCTGGGCCACGCGGTGACCCTGGTCGTGAACCTGAGCGAGCCGCTCGAGCACGTGCTGGGTCGCGAGGTCGCCACCATCTACGGCGACCTGCACCGGGAGCGCGGCGTCGAGGTGGTGTCGGGTCGCGTCACTGGCATCGAGGGCTACCCGCGAGTCAGCGGCGTGCGGCTGAGCCGGGGCCGGAGCCTGCCAGCCCAGCTGGTGGTGGTCGGCGTCGGCGCCACCCCGCGCGTCGACCTGGCGCGTCGGGCAGGCCTGGCCATCGCCGATGACGGCGTGGCCGTCGACGCCGAGCTGCGCACCTCCGATCCGTTCATCTACGCGGCCGGCGACATCGCCGCTGCCTGGAATCCACGCTACGGCCGGCGGCTGCGGATCGAGCATTGGGACAACGCCAAGCGGCAGGGCGCCGCCGCGGCCAGGAACATGCTCGGCGCGGACAAGGAGTACGGCCGCGTGCCGTACTTCTACTCGGACCAGTTCGACCTGGGCATGGAGTACCGCGGCTACGCGCCGGAGTGGGACGAGGTCGTCCTGCGCGGCAACCCCGTCGGCCGCGAGTTCCTGGCCTTCTGGCTGCGCGACGGTCGCGTGGTGGCGGGCATGAACGCCAACCTGTGGGACGCGGCCTCGGCCGTGAGCAAGCTCGTGGCCGCCGGGGCACCGGCCGATGAGATCCCAACGGACGTCGCGCAGCTGCTGCCCGCCGCCTAGGGCCCCGCTTTCTCGCCCGGTGAGTCACCGGACCAACGAA
>DASSNI010000060.1:0-3271 GCA_035701385.1 Candidatus Limnocylindria bacterium
CGCGAATCAGACGCGCAAAAACCACGCCGTACGAGAGGTTTCGAATGACTGTGCAACCGGAGAACCGATCCGCTCCCATCGTGCTCGTCCCCGGCTTCTGGCTGGGTGCCTGGGCGTGGGACGAAGTGGCTGACATCCTTCGCCGCGACGGCCATCGCGTGGCGGCACTGACGCTGCCGGGGATGGATTCGGACGAGGGCGATCGCTCCGGGATCACGTTCAACGACCATGTCGAGGCCATCGCCGCAGCCGTCCGTGATGCGGGCGAGCCGGCGGTGCTCGCCGTGCACAGCGCCACGGGCTACTCCGGGTACGCGGCCAGCGATCGTGTCGCCGACCGCATCGCGGCCATGGTCTACGTGGATACGGGGCCGGGCATCGGAGCCATGGACCCGGAAGCGACCGAGGACAAGGCGCTCCCGTCGCCCGAGGACCTGGCGAACGAGGAGAACCTGACCGGCCTCAGCGAGGAGCAGCTGGCCACGATGCGCGAGCGCGCGGTATCCGTGCCGGTCAACGTGCTGCGGGAAGGCGCCGAGCTCACGAACGACGCCCGCAAGGACATCCCCTCCGCCATGATCTGCACCGGCTACACGGTCCAGGAGTACAAGGAGGCGGTCCAGGAGGGCTACGGCTTCCTTGCCGGCCTGAAGGAGCTCCGCAACGTCACCTGGATCGACCTCCCCACCAGCCACTGGCCGAAGTGGTCGCGACCGGCTGACCTGGCGGAGATCATCGGTCGGGTCGCCACGGAGCACGCTCGCCAGCCTGCCGCCCAGCGCGCCTAGCGGGGGGATCATTGGCACGCTGGACGCTATGCAGGGCCGCATGGAGCCACTGCGGTTCGGCGAGGCGTTCGAGCATCTGTGGCTGCTGCGCGCGTGCTACGTGATGCGCAGCGAGTACGACCGCCGTCCGGGGCTGACGGTGCGCGAGGCGATCGCCTGGGGCGAGCAGCAGCTGCGCCTCATGCACATCCGCGAGCAGTGGAGAGGGTTCGGCTCGATCAACCGAGCGTGAGCCCGAGTGGTCCTTTTGGGTCATTCCGGTTCGGAGGGGTGAATTCCACACTCGCTCGGTGACCGCCCATTCCCCGGCCCTCACCTCCGAGGCTGCGCCGCCGGAGGTCCATAGTCCCGCGTCACGCAGCGCCATCCGGCGCGGCAGCGTGCAGCCCATCCTGCTGGCCGGCGTCATGGTGGTGCTGGCGGTCGCGGCGCTGGGAACCAATGGGCTCGGCGTGCTCGACCCGATCTGGGCCAACGTGCAGCTCACCATCGCCGCCATGTGCGCAGTGGCCATGGGTTGGCGCGGCGTCGTGACGGCGAGGACGGATCTCGATCGCAGGGTGCGCCGCAACGCCACGATGGGCCTCTGTGCGTGGCTGGCACTGCAGCTCGGCTGGCTCGCCGAGGCCATCGCCCCGGAGCTGAACACCGACGTGCTCGAGCTCGCCAGTCTGGCGCTCCTGCTGTTCGTCATCGTCCGCTGGTGGGCGCTGGTGCTCAAGGGCCAGTTCACCGCCATCGAGACGGCCGCCGTGTACCTGGACTCGCTGGCCGTGGCCCTGACCGTCGCCGCCTGTGCGGTGCTGCTCCGCGGGGCGGGCGCCATCGGCGATGACCTGCAGCTGCTGGCCTTCGCCGTGGTCATCGGCGGCACGGTGGGGGGCGCGGCGGTCCTCAACCTGGCGCTGACCCTGCGCCGTGGAAACGATGGCTGGCTGGCGCTGATGGCCGGCATGGCATCCGTCTCGGTTGGCCTGCTGTGGCGCATCGGCAGCGACCCAGGGCACTGGCAGCTGGCAGACCTGTTCACCAGCCTGGGCGTGGTGCTGGGCGCGTATGGCGCGGCCACCTTCACCACCGAGCGCGATCCCGACGAGCGCTACCGTGCCTGGGCGCACACCATCCGCGATGCGCTGCCGGTGGCGGCGGTGGCATTGGCGGCTCTCCTCCTCATCGTGAACGAGCTGGCGCTGCCGATCAACGGCGAGGAGATCGGCCTGCTGGTCGACGTCGCGCTGGCCCTGGTGCTGGCCGATTGCGTCGTGCGACAGACGCTCATGGTCCGCGAGCGCAGCCGGCTGTTGCAGCAGGCGACGGAAGCCGTGGCACGCGAGCGCGCGGTGACCACCGACCTGCAGGCCAGCGAGCAGCGCTTCCGCACGCTGGTCCAGAACTCGTCGGACGTGTTCCTCATCCTCAAGCCGGACGGCACGGTGGACTACCAGTCGCCGGCGGTGGAACGGGTGCTGGGCTACGAGCCCGGCGAGCGCGTGGGCAAGCAGATCTTCGAGCTGACGCACCCGGAGGACCTGGCCTTCGTGAAGGCGGTCATCGCCGAGCTGATGCGGACGCCGGGCGCGGTGCGGACCATCGAGCTGCGCAGCCGGCACGCCGACGGCTCGTGGCGCACGCTGGAGGCCACCGGCCACAACATGCTGGCCGACCCGATGGTGGGCGGCATCGTGGTCAACTACCGGGACGTCACCGAGCGCAAGACGCTGGAGCGCCAGCTCATCCACGAGGCCTTCCACGACCCGCTGACCGGCCTCGCCAACCGCGCCCTGTTCACCGATCGGGTCGACCATGCCCTGTCCCGCCGCGACCCGACCAGGCGATTGGCCGCGCTGTTCATGGACGTCGACGACTTCAAGACGATCAACGACTCGCTGGGCCACGCCGCCGGCGACCTCGTGCTGGTGGCGGTGGCGGAGCGGCTGCGCGGCTGCCTGCGACCCGAGGACACGGTGGCGCGGCTGGGCGGCGACGAGTTCGGCGTGCTGGTCGAGGACGCCGACGGGCAGCTGGCCTACGAGCTGGCGCATCGGCTGCTGGACTCGTTGCGCACCCCGTTCGAGATCTCCGGCAAGCAGGTGCACATCATGGCCAGCATCGGCGTGGCCTACGGCGGCGACGAGACGCGCACGGCGAACGAGCTGCTGCGCAACGCCGACGTGGCGATGTACACCGCCAAGGGGCGCGGCAAGGGGCGTGTCGAGCGCTTCGAGACGAGCATGCACGCCGCGGTCCTCTCGCGACTGGAGCTGAAGGCCGATCTCGAGCGCGCGATCAGCCACGACGAGTTCCGGCTGCGCTACCAGCCGACCTTCGACCTGCACGATGGCCGGCTGGCCGGTTTCGAGGCGCTGCTGCGCTGGCGCCACCCGACGCGCGGCGAGATCTTCCCGGGCGACTTCATCGGCCTTGCCGAAGAGACGGGCCTGATCGTGCCCATCGGCAAGTGGGTGCTGGAGCAGGCCTGCATG
>DASSNI010000061.1:0-11104 GCA_035701385.1 Candidatus Limnocylindria bacterium
CGGCATCGGCGGCCTCGAGGACCAGCCCGCCGTACGGCTGCGTGCCATCCCAGCCCGCGGCCAGCGCAGCGCTGCCGATCCAGCTGACGAACTCCTCTAGGTCGGCGCCCATGGCGGCTTCGGCCTGCTCGATCATGTCGGCGATCTCCTGCCCACCGTCCTGCAGGGCGATGGCGGCGCGCATGCTGGTGATCGCCTGGCTCAACCCCTCGCCGACCCGCGTGCCATCGACGAACAGGATGGCGTCGGCAGGAACCGAGGCCGCCAGGCTGCGCTGGCCGTTCTGCGGGGCCAGCGGCCCGGTCGGCAGGTCCGACGAGCCGTCGAACAGCAGCCCGTCGTTCGCGAAGCGGAAGGTGGCAACCGACAGGTCCGGGACGTTCTCGAGATACGAGTCCAGCAGGTCCGCCAGCTCCGGCTGCTGCGCGGCAATCGAGGCGCGCATCTCGGCCACGATCGCCTGCGTGTTGACGGCCGTGAAGCCGACCCAGTCGTCCGGCAGCCGCGCCGCCAGTCGGGACAGCTCGGCGTTGCTCGCCAGCGAGGCCGAGCCGTTGTGCGCGTCGAGCATCGCCTGCACGACACCCTGGCCGTTGGCCATCAGCACCTCCTCGCCGGTGACGGCAAAGGCGAAGCCGGCGCCCTCCAGCGGGACGGGGTCCTGCGTGGGCGGCATATCGAGCGACCAGATGGTGGTGCCCCCGTGCTCGATTGGGCTCAGGGTGGCGCCGGTGCCGCTCAGCGCGTCGCGCAGCGTCTCGCCGAAGCTGGTGGCTGCGTCGAGATCCTTGACGCCAAACATGGCGGCCGTCTGTGGCAGGGCCATCGAGCTGGCGTCCATGTTGATCGGGTAGTCCAGCAAACTTACCGCCACCCTGCCGTCGAACCAGGGCGCGATGTCCTCCGAGTAGGTCACCGGTAGGCCGTAGGCCGATTCGGCCTGGTCCAGGGTATCGGCCAATGCATCGGTCAAGACGTCATCCGGGTCGACCGCCGGGAAGCGCTCCAGGACGGCGCGCAGCGCGGCGCGCTGGCCCTCCGAAGGATCGAGCCGCGCTTCCATATACACGGCGGCGTTGGCCGGCACGAACGACGCGGCCCCGGACAGCGTCGCGGCGCGTGGCGAGAGGACGGAGAAGCCGAGCACCAGGCCGATGCCTGCCGCCAGCGCAATGACAGCGCCGATGACGGCCAGCTGCCATCGGCTGGTATGGCCGGTGGGCTGTGGAGTGCCCTCCTCGGGTACGACCTGGTCGACGATCATGCGACTCCCTCCGCGCCGCCCGGGCTCGGGACCGACCGGGTCTGGCCTGGGCAGGATACGGACTGGCCTGCCGATTGGCCAGTGACCATAGGCCTACTGCCGATGGCCCTCCAGGCACGTGCACCCGGCGGGACCCACCACCGCCGCGTGCGGCACGCCGGCGGGCAGCACGAAACCCTGACCGGGCGCCAGCTCGACCGGCGCCGCGTCGCCGCCCACCAGGAAGGTGATCGACCCGGCGGCGCACATCAGCAGCTTGGTGTAGCCGTGCTCATGCACCGCGTACCGATCGCCGGGGCCGTTCGACCAGGCGTACGGCTCGACGCCCTCGCGGCGCAGGCGTTGCGTCACGCTGGCCACGTTCGGCGGTTCGTCACCCTCCCAGTCGAGCGGGCCGAGCGATGCCGGCAGCTCCCCCGTCATCGGGCGACGGTCGTCTCGCCGCCGATGCGCTGCGCGAAGTACACCGGGATGATCGAGACCAGGACCAGCACGAAGGCCACGACGTTCACGACCGGCAGCTCCGTTGGCCGGCTCATGGCGAAGTAGAGCCACAGCGGGATCGTCTGCGTGCCGGGGCCGGCAGTGAAGTTGGTGACGATGATCTCGTCGAACGAGAGCGCGAAGGCCAGCAGCCCGCCGGAGATCAGCGCCGTGCGCATGCCGGGCAGCGTGACGCGCCGGAACGTCGCGAACGTATCGGCGCCAAGGTCCGCGGATGCCTCCTCGGGCGTGCGCGGCAGGCGCTGGAGCCGGGCAAGGACGTTGTTGTAGGCGATCACCACGCAGAACGTGGCGTGGCCCACGATGATCGTGAACAGCCCGAGGTCGATGCCCAGCGTCTGGAACGTCGTTCGCAGCGCGATGCCGGTGACGACGCCGGGAAGCGCAATCGGCAGCACCAGCAGAAAAGACACGGTCCGTCGGCCGAAGAACGCGTAGCGCTGCACCGCAAGCGCCGCCAGCGTCCCGAGCACCAGCGCCAGCGTCGTCGCGCCCAGTCCCGCGAGCAGCGAGTTGATGATCGCCTCGCGGACCGCCCGGCTGCCCCACGCCTCGCCGAACCAGCTCAGCGTGAAGCCGCGAGGCGGCCAGTCCATGATCTGGCTGGGATTGAAGGCGTAGATGGCGATGATCAGCAGCGGCATGTAAAGGAAGGCGAGCACCAGCGCAGAGCCGATGCGCAGCGCGATGCGGGTGAAGCGCGACTCGGTCATGGCCGCCTGCTCACAGCGACTCGAAGGCGCCCAGCCGCCGCATGACGATCAGGTACGCGACCATGATCACGATCGGCAGAAGCGAGTACGCCGCCGCCAGCGGCAGGCTTCCGAGCGCCGAGTTGTCGTAGATCACGTTGCCGATGAACTTCGTGTTCGAGACGAGCGCGACGGTGAGGTAGTCGCCCAGGGTCAGCGAGAAGGTGAAGATCGATCCCGCCATGACCGCCGGCAGCACCAGCGGCAGGACCACCCGCCGGAACGTCATGCCGGCGCGGGCGCCGAGGTCGGCGGATGCCTCCAGCAGGGAGCTCGGCAGGCGCTCGAGGCCGGTGTAGATCGGAATGATCATGTACGGCAGCCACAGGTAGCTGAGCGTGATGTAGGCCGGCAGGATCTCCTGTCGAGACGGCGACGTGATCCCGAGCGGCGCCAGCATCCACTCCAGGAAGCCGCCGGGCTGCAGGATCGTGCGCCAGGCATAGATCTTCACGATGTACGCCGCCCAGAGCGGCATCACGACCGCGATCACCAGGATGCGCCGGGTACGGGGCGACGCGATACGGGCCATGTAGTACGCGATCGGAAAGGCAAGCAGCGCATCCGTCAGCGTGACCGCGGCGGCCACCAGGATGGTGCGAACGGCGATGGTCCGATAGACCTCGTTGCTCACCAGCCGTTCGAACGACTCAAGGGTCCATGAGAACGGGATCACGCGGCCGCTCAGCGAGTTCTGGTCCCAGAAGGCGTTGAGCAGCAGGATGACCAGCGAGCCGATGTACGCCAGTGCCAGCCATCCAAGGGGTGTGGCAAGCAGCAGCCGCGGCTGGACGCCGGGCCGTCGATAGAGCCAGGTGGCCAGCCGGCGCGCGCGCGAAGCGGGCGCCGTGCCAGCCGCGACGTCAGCGTCGGCCATGGGTGCGGGAACCGCCCGAAGGCGGCGATGCTCTCCGGGGCCGGAGCCTCGGAGAGCATCGGTTCATGGACATTGGCGGGTGAGGCCGCTCAGCCGCCGGTGATCGTCGCCCACGCCTGCGTCCAGTCTTCCTGGGTCACGCAGGTCGTGTTGGCGTCGTCGTCGCCGCAGTCCTCAACAGGGGTGGACCAGTACCAGATCTTGCTGTAGTAGGCCTCGTCGGTCGCATGGGTCTGCTCGCAGTGTCCCGGTGCGATCGACTCGGCGTAGTCGCAGGCTGCCTGGCTGGTCGGTGCCTCGCCGAACCACACGGTCGCCTGGCCGTTCGCCTCGGCGGACATCATGTGGTCCATCCACATGTACATGCAGTTCGGATGGTCGGCGTTCTTGGCGATCATCCAGGTGTCGGACCAGCCCGTGGATCCCTCTTCGGGCAGCACGGCCTCGATCGGGAGGTCCTCGCCCTGCAGCAGGTTGACCTGGAACTGCCACGAGGTGCCAACCACGACCTCACCTGAGGTGTAGGAGCTCACCTGGTCGCTGTATGTCTGCCAGTAGACCGGGTCGTTGGCGTCCAGCTGCTCCAGGAGGTCGATGGCCGCATCGAACTGTGCCTGGGTGAGCTGGTACGGGTTGGTGATGCCGAGCTCCGGCTGCTTCTGCATGAGGTGCAGTGCCGCATCGGCGATGAAATCCTGGAAGGCGTAGACGCTGATCTTGCCTTTGTAGTCGCCGCCGTTCTCCCAGATGATGTCCCAGGAGGTTGGAGTTTCGGTGACCACATCGGTGTTGTAGGTCAGCAGGTTCGGGCCGCGACCGTGCGGCACGCCGTACGGCACGCCGTCCAGCGAGTTGTGAGACTTGTTCTTGAGGCCTTCGAAGACCGCGTCGTAGTTCTCCAACAGCTCGACGTTGACCGGCGCCACGTCACCGGCCGCCATGAGGCGCACGGATGCGTTGCCGGAGAACGATCCGCCGTCGTACTCGCCCGACTGCAGCAGCTGGACGCCTTGGGCGGAGTCGGTCATCTCGGTCGTCTTGACGATGCAGCCGGTCTCCTCCTCGAAGGGCGTCACCCAGTCATAGGCGGGATCGACGTCGCCGCGCTCGGCATAGCCTGCCCAGATGATCAGGTTCAGCTCGCCTTCGCCGTCCCCAAGTTCCTGCAGCATGCCCTGCGGACCTGACGTCCCGCAGGCAGCGGCTACGAGGCCGAGTGTCATGGCGAGGGCACCAACGCGTAGGGTCTTCATAGAGTCTCCTCTCGCTCCAGATCCCCCTCCGGTTCCGTGCTCGCGCCCGTCGCGAGACGGAGGACGTGATGGCGCTTCCAGATCAGCCGCACCGCGCGCCCCTGTGCGGCCAGCGCATCCATCGACGATGTCTGCAGGTTCTGCTGGGTCACGACGAGCTCCCCGCCGGTGTCGAGTGCAACGATGTAGCGGGTATCGGGCCCCAGGTACACCACCTCGCGAATCGCGCCCGGTGCTGATTGCTCATCCGGCCCCGGTGCGTCTTCAGCATTGCCCAGTCGGATCTTCTCCGGCCGTACGGTGAAGACACCGTCCTCGCCGATGACCGCGCGCGCCGTCTCGCCGGTCAGCAGGTTCGAGGTGCCGACGAACCCGGCAACGAAGGTCGTGGCCGGGTGCTCGTAGATGTCCGCCGGCGTGCCGATCTGCTCGATCAGCCCGTTGTTGAACACTGCCAGGCGGTTGCTCATGGTGAGGGCCTCCTCCTGGTCGTGGGTCACGTAGATGAACGTGATGCCGACCTCGGATTGGATCGCCTTGAGCTCGATCTGCATCTCCTCGCGCAGCTTGAGGTCCAACGCACCGAGCGGCTCATCGAGGAGCAGGACGCTCGGCCGGTTCACGAGCGCGCGCGCAAGCGCCACCCGCTGTCGCTGCCCGCCGGACAGCTGCGCCGAGCGGCGTCCCTCGTAGCCCTCCAGGCGGACCATGCGAAGCGCGTCCCGCACCCGGGTCTCGCGCTCTCGCGCGGGCACCTTGCGCACCACCAGCCCGTACGCGACGTTCTCGCCGACGGTCATGTGCGGGAAGAGCGCGTAGTCCTGGAAGACCGTGTTCACGTCGCGATCGAACGGCGGGACCCCGGTGACGTCCCGACCATGCAGCAGGACGCGGCCCTCGGTCGGCTGCTCGAAGCCGGCGATCATGCGCAGCGTCGTCGTCTTGCCAGATCCGGACGGCCCGAGCATCGAGAAGAACTCGCCATCGACAATATCCAGGTCGACGCCCGCGACCGCGTCCACCTCGCCGAAGCGCTTGCGAACGCCCTCGAGGCGGACCGCCGAGGTCGGCCGATCGGATGGCGACGAGGCCCCGACCTTGGAATCGGGCTTCTCGACGGGGTGTGGCTGCGAGGTCATCGATTCGACGGCCACGGGCTCCTCGTCCGTATCCCGGTGGCTGCCTGCGTCGGTCTTGCCGGTCGCTCGGGAGGCGCCTTCGGAATGTGGCGCACTGTGCCGGTGGCCGGCAGCCGGTGTCAAGCCGATATCCGCAACGCCGCGCGAGGCGGCTGGCGGTATTCGTGCCGATGAGCTCCGCGTGGTGCGGAATCCGCGCGCTTCGGGGCGTCCCCTGTAGCCTGTGGCCATGGAGCCCGGCGTCCTTTTCGGCCTGGCCGCGGCCGCCTCGTTTGGCAGCGGCGACTTCACCGGCGGCTTCGCCTCGCGGCGAGTGGCCGGCCTGACGGTGGTTGCCGTGGCCCAGGGCGTTGGCCTGTTGCTGTTGCTGGGGATCGTGGCCGTCGCCCGTCCGCCGATGCCGGAGCCGGGATCGCTCATGCTCGCGGGACTGGCCGGCGCCTTCGGCGGCATCGGCCTTCTGGCCCTGTACCGCGGCCTGGCGATGGGCAGCATGGGAATCGTCACCGGCCTGTCGGGCGTCGGCTCCGTGGCACTGCCGCTGCTCGTGGGCTGGGCCATCGGCCGTTCGGCGGTCGGGCCGCTGCAGTGGATCGGCGTGCTGGTCGCCATGGCGGCCATCGGCGCGGCGAGCGGAGCGACGCGCATGGGGATCAGGCCGCAGGCGGTGCTGCATGGGCTGGCGGCTGCCCTCTTCTTCGGCCTGTGGTTCGTGCTGCTGGACCTCGCCGCGGGCGAGGAGCGGACCTGGATCCTGGTGGCCAGCCGCGGAAGTGCCACCGTCCTGATGGGAGCGCTGGCGCTGGGCAGGCACCAGTACGCAGGCGTCGGCGCGGCGTGGCCGCTGATGCTGCTGGCCGGGTCGCTGGACGTGGCCGGCAACGCGGCCTTCGTGGAGTCGCGGGCCACCATCCCGGTGGGAGTGGCTGCCGCCCTGTCAGGCCTCTATCCGGTCGTCACCATGCTCCTCGCCCGCTCTGTGCTTCGCGAGGCGCTCCCGCCGCTGGGCGTGGTCGCGGTGCTGCTGGCCGTGGCCGGGGTCGTCCTCATCTCCTTGGGCTGACGGGGGCTGACGCGGGTCTTCAGCTCGGCCAGCCGCCGCCGTTGTGGACCGTCTGCCGGAACGTGCTTCGGGGTGCCACTGCTCGTCTCCTCTCCTCTTCGGCGCCCGGGTGGGCGCGAGAGGAGGAGACCGCGAGGGGCCTTACCGGCTGCTTACCGTCCGCTTATCGGGTGGAGACCGGGTGAGAAGCAGCGCCGCCCATCCGCCTCCTGCGGGCCGCGTATGATGCCCACTCCGACCCCACCACTCACCTCGAGCATGACCTTCGATCGTGTCCCGATCGTCGAGGCCGCCCTCGACGCGTACCTGGCCGAGGCCTCCTCGGACGTTCCGCCCCTGCCGCCCGGCGCGCCGCTGCGCGGCGGCTCGACGCTGACGGCGCGGCGCGCCATCGCGCTGTTCGAGGACCAGGTCACCTCGCGCGCCGTGGACGTCGCAGCCCGCGAGCTGAAGAAGACGAACCGGTCCTTCTACACCATCGGCTCCGCCGGACACGAGAACAACGCCGTCCTGGGTGCGCAGCTGCGGATCAACGATCCGGCGTTCCTGCACTACCGCTCGGGCGGCTTCTTCATGTCACGCGCGCGCCAGTTGCCCGGCAGCACCCCGGCCTTCGACGCGCTTCTCGGCGTGGTGGCCAGCAGCGAGGAGCCGATCGCCGGCGGTCGCCACAAGGTGTGGGGCAGCCGACCGCTGTGGATCCCGCCCCAGACCTCGACCATCGCCAGCCACCTGCCGAAGGCCGTGGGGCTGGCCTTCAGCCTGGCCAGGGCCCGGCGGCTGGGCGTGGCCGGCGAGCTGCCACCCGACAGCATCGTGCTCTGCTCCTTCGGTGATGCATCCGCCAACCACGCCACGGCGCTGGCGGCTATCAACACGGCGCGATACGCGGTGCGCATCGGCCTTCCCATGCCGATCCTGTTCGTCTGTGAGGACAACGGCACCGGCATCAGCGTGCCGACCCCCGAGGGCTGGATCGCCGACACCTTCGGCAGCCAGCCGCACCTGCGCTACGTGCACGCCGCGGGCGAGCTGGACGAGGTGTGGGAGGCATCGGCAGAGGCCATCCGCCACGTGCGGACCGCCCGCCAGCCGGCGTTCCTGCACCTGCGGACCGTCCGGCTGTGGGGTCACGCCGGCAGCGATGCGGAGCATGCCTACCGCTCGCCGGACGAGATCGCAGCGATCGAGGCGGAGGACCCGCTGCTGCGCAATGCGCGTCGCCTGGTCGAGACGGGAGCCGCATCGCCGGCGGAGCTGAGCGAGCTCCTGAGCGCCACTCGCGAGCGGGTCATGGCAGCGGCCGAGGAGGCCACGCACCGCGCGCGGCTCGAGACCACGGCGGAGGTCGTGGCGCCGATGGCGCCCTACCACCCGGCGCGGGTCGCCGAGCGCGCCAGCCGACCCGTGCTCGGCGCGGAGGAGCGCGCGGAGCTGCTTGGCGGCCTGCCGGAAGAGGCCACCAACCCGAACGCGCGCACGCTGGCCGGCAACCTGAACGCGGCGCTGGCCGACGAGCTGGCCCGCCGCCCGGAGCTGGTCCTGTTTGGCGAGGACGTCGGCCGCAAGGGCGGCGTCTACAACGTGACCAACGGCCTTCAGCGCCGCTTCGGGATGGGCCGCGTCTTCGACACGCTGCTCGACGAGACGTCGATCCTGGGCATTGCCCAGGGCGCAGCACACATCGGCCTGCTGCCCGTGCCCGAGATCCAGTACCTGGCCTACGTCCACAACGCGCTGGACCAGATCCGCGGCGAGGCGGCCTCGCTGCAGTTCTTCAGCAAAGGCCAGTTCCGCAACCCCATGGTCGTGCGCCTGCCGGGCCTCGCCTACCAGAAGGGCTTCGGCGGCCACTTCCACAACGACAACAGCGTGGGCGCCCTGCGGGACATCCCCGGCCTGGTGCTGGCGGTCCCGTCGCGAGGCGACGACGCGGCCCGCATGCTGCGCGGCTGCATCGCGATGGCCGCCGAGGACGGCCGGGTGGTGGCCTTCCTGGAGCCGATCGCCCTGTACCACGAGAAGGACCTGCTCGCCGAGGCCGACGCTGGCTGGCTGACCGACTATCCCCCACCACCCTCGCACCTGCTCCCCGGCGAGCCTGGCCTGTACGAAGCCGATGTCTCCGGCGCGGCGGATCTCCTGATCGTCTCCTACGCCAATGGCCTGCGGCTCTCGCTGCAGGCTCAGCGCCAGCTGCTGGATGCGCACGGCGTGCGCGCCAGGGTCATGGACCTGCGCTGGCTGAACCCGCTGCCCGTCGAGGCGCTGCGCCAGCACGCAGGGCACGCGCCCGCCGTCCTGGTGGTGGACGAGTGCCGGGCCACCGGCGGCGGCGTGGCGGACGCCATCGTGGCCGACCTGGTCGAATCCGGGGCCTCAGCGTCTCTGGCCAGCGTGCGGGCGGTCGACAGCTTCGTGCCGTTGGGTCCGGCCACGGCGGCCGTGCTGGTCGGCATGCAGCAGATCGTGGCCGGTGCGCTGGCGCTCGTTGGCGCCGGAGCGGGTGGTGGCGTCGTGGCGGCCCGATGAGCGAGCGGCCGCGCGCTCTGCTCGTCTGCCCCGGCGGCGGCCCGACCGGCATGGCACCGCCCGGCTCGCTGGCCGACCATCCGCTGATCGGCGCCGTGGATGCCATGCGCCTCGAGTACGGCCTCGAGCCGCTCGCCGAGCTCAACAGGACGCCGTTCGACCCGTCCCGGCATCTGCGCCCGGCGAACGCGGCGCCGGGACTGTTCGTCCGCACGCTGCTGGACGCGGAACGCGTCGAAGAGGACCTCGGCATCGCGGTGGTCGTCGGCAGCTCGGTGGGCTGGTACGCCGCGCTGGCGGTGAGCGGCGCGCTGCCGATCGGCGATGCCTTCCGGCTGGTGCAGGAGGTCAGCCTCATTCGCGAGGACGCGATGAGGCAGGGTGGCGGGCAGGTGATCTACCCACTGCTCGACAGCCGCTGGCGGCCATCCGCCGACGCGCGGGCCGCCGTAGCCGACGTCCTGTCCGATGCGGGCGCCGGCGCGCATCCGGCCTTCGAGAGCATCGACTTCGGCGGCTTCGTGGTGCTCGCGGGGGACGAGGCCGGCGTCGGTCGGCTGCTTCAGCAGCTGCCGGTGGTGCAGGTCGGTGAGAGGCGCTTCCCTCTGCGGCTTGCCATGCAGGGCCCCGACCACACGCCGCTGGCGGAGGGCGTTGCGGAGGCTGCCGCGGATCGCCTCTCGTCGCTCGGCTGGCGCGCGCCCCGAGTGCCGCTGGTCGACGGTCGCGGCGCCCGGTGGTCGCCGTGGTCGACCGACCCCGCGTCGCTCCGCGACCACACGCTGGGCGCGCAGCTGGTGGAGCCATACCACTTCGGCGTGGGCCTGCGGGTGGCATTGCGCGAGTACGCGCCGGACCACGTGGTGGTGGCGGGAGCGGGCGGCGGCATGATGGCCATCGTTGGCCAGGTCATCGTCGAGGAGGGCTATCGCGGCCTGCGCAGCCGAGCAGCCTTCGAGGCCGCGCAGCGCTCGGCCAGGCCGCTCGTGCTGTCGGTCGGCGCGGCATGACCTCGGCGGTCGTCGAGACCTTCCCGCCCGAGGCGAGCACCTCGGTCGCCGTCGAGCCACTCGACCTGGCCACCACGCTGTGGCCGGTGGCCCACGGGACCGGCGACCGCACCGTTCGCGTCGGGCGCGGCGAGGCCTGGCGGGCGATGCTCACGCCGGATGGACCGGCCACGCTGCGGCTGGTGCGCGTCCCCGGTGGCGTGGCGGCGACCGCCTGGGGACCGGGAGCCGGCTGGGCAGCGGCCCAGGCTGCCGCCTTCGTGGGTGCGCAGGATCGGCTGCCGGACACGGCTGGCTGGCATCCGCTGCTGGTCGAGGTCGTGCGGCGCAATCCCGGCCTGCGGCTGCCGCGCACCGGTCGGCCGTGGGAAGCGCTGCTGCCGGCCATCTGCGAGCAGAAGGTCACCGGACACGAGGCACGCGCCGCCTTCCAGGGCATCGTGCGCGCCTTGGGGGCCGATGCGCCCGGGCCGGCCCGCATGCGGCTGCCGCCGGAGCCATCGGTTCTTGCCCGCCTGCCGTACTTCGCCTTCCACCGCTTCGGGCTGGAGCGGCGCCGCGCAGACGTCATCCGCCATGCCGCCGAGCTGGCGCCACGGCTCGACGGCCGCGAGCCGTCCGACGTCGCGCGGCTGCTGCAGTCGGTGCCGGGCATCGGTCCATGGACCGTGGCCGAGGTCATGCGCGTGGCCTTCGGCGATGCCGACGCC
>DASSNI010000062.1:0-15961 GCA_035701385.1 Candidatus Limnocylindria bacterium
CCAGCGGCCCTCCGACCGCACGGCGGCGAACAGGCTGGCCAGCCCGCGGGCGTCCGTGGGACGCGCGGGGCGCAGGGTCCAGCGACGGCCGTCCTTGGCCGTCTGTGCCAGCGCCTCGGTGTGCGTCACCATCGGGTGCAGTCCTTTATCGGCTCAGAGGTAGCACAAAGCCCCCGTTCGTCAGGACGAAGGGGGCTTCCATTCGCGGTACCACCGTGACTTGACCGAAGGAGGTGGTGGAGCTGGGGGGACTCGAACCCCCGACCCCCTGCATGCCATGCAGGTGCTCTCCCAGCTGAGCTACAACCCCACGATCGGTCCACTCGTCGGCGTGCTATCGGACGCCACCCGGTCCGGTCTCCCGGCTGCTCGGCGGGCGAGTTCGGCGCCTTCCGATCGCCGGCTTTCACCATCCCGGCTCGCTCCATGATCGGCGGGCAGCGCCTACTGCTCCCGCGTCATCGCGTTCGGTCGCAGGGTACCACATCGTGCTCATCCGGCCCAATCCTGGAGCCTGTTGACACGATGCATATATTGACAATATGAATCGCATTGCGAATGTCGAGAGCCGTGCCTACGACAGCCCGTTGCGCGCGGAGCAGGCCCAGCGGACCAGGGACCGCATCCTGGACGCCGCGATGCGGGTGATCTCCAGTGGCATCGCCAACGTGTCGGTGCCGGCCATCGCGCAGGAGGCGGGCGTCTCGGTCCCCACCGTGTACCGGCACTTCCGCTCCAAGGCCGACTTGCTGGCCGCTGTCTATCCGCACGTCGCACGTCGAACTGGCCTGGACCAGCTCCCGGATCCCACATCGCTCGGCGACCTGCGCGAGGGGATCCGGCGCATCTTCGGGCACGTCGACGCGATCGACGATCTGGCACGTGCCGCGATGGCCAGCCCGGGAGCGGACCAGGTCCGCCACGCCACCATGCCCAGCCGCCTGGCACGGATCAGCAGGGTCGCCGACTCGGTGGACGGCGACCTGTCGACGGCGGCACGCGCCCGCATCACCCGGCTGCTGACGGTGCTCACCGCGTCCGCCTCGCTGCGCATGTGGCGCGACCACCTGGGATCCAGCGTCGATGAGGCGGCGGACGACATCGATTTCGCCATACGGGCGGTGGTGGCCGCCAGCCGGGAGAGCCAGCCATGACCCTCAGCGTTCGATCCCTGCGTGACCTTCGGCTTGCCGATGCGCCCTGTGTCGGCGGCAAGGCCGCCGGACTGGGCGAGCTCTTCGCCGATGGAGCCCATGTGCCTGACGGAGTCGTGCTCAGCGCGCCGGCCAACGGCGTCGGTGCCGAGGCGCGCCTGGCCGACCTGGCCGATGGTGCGGCCGCCCTGGGTGCCGGGCCGTTCGCCGTGCGCTCGAGCGGGATTGCCGAGGATGGCTCCGAGCAGTCGTTCGCCGGCATGTTCGAGACGCTGCTCGACGTGCCGCCCGCTGACGTGCTGCCTGCGGCCGAGCGCATCCTGGCGAGCGCCTCCGCGCCTCGGGCCGAGGCCTACGGCGGGGGCGGCGGAACGCGGATGGCGGTCATCGTGCAGCGCATGGTCAGGCCGGCCGCGGCCGGGGTGGCGCTGACCGCTGACCCGCTCAGCGGCGATCGCCAGACGACGGTGGTCACCGCCGTTCGCGGCCTCGGCGAGCGCCTGGTATCCGGCGAGGCGGGGGGCGACGAATGGGAGGTGCGCGGCGATGCCGCCACCGAACGACGCCGCGTCGAGGGGGCGCTGGACGGGGCGCAGGTGAGCGCCGTCGCGCGCGAGGCGCGCCGCATCGCGGACCGGCGGGGAGTGCCCCAGGACGTCGAGTGGGCCATCGACGAGGCCGGCGAGCTGTGGATCCTCCAGGCCCGGCCGATGACCGGCCTGCCGCCGGAGGTCTCCTGGCAGGCACGGGCGCCCGGCGCCTACACCCGGAACATGCGCCTCGGCGAGTGGATCGGCCAGCCGGTCACGCCGCTGTTCGAGTCGTGGCTGCTGACGCGGATGGAGGATCGGATGCACGCACTGTTCCTCCAGATGCTCGGACAGCGCGCGCCGCGGCCATTCCACGTGGTCGTCAACGGCTGGTACTTCTACTCCCTCAACTTCATCTCCGGCGGCGCCATGCTGCGCAGCTTGCCTGGGCTCCTCTCGCACCTGGTTCGTGAGCCGCGGGCGATCGCCGGGGTGCTGCCGCAGACCGTGCGCCACAGCTTCCCGATCATGGAGCGCGAGTGGCGCGAGGGGGTCCAGCCACGCTATCAGGAGGCAGTAGGCCGGGCTGCCGGCGAGGTCGAAGCACTGCCGGTCGCCGAGCTGCCTCGGCTGGTCGACGAGCTCGCCGACCTCGCAGGCGAGTACTTCGTCTCCATCGCCGCCCTGGGCGGGGCGGCCTACAAGATGGAGATCAGCCTGGCGCAGTTCTTCCGGCGCCACCTCGCACCGACGCTCGGAGGCAGCCACCTGCCGCTGCTGGCCGGATTCGACCTGCCGGCCGATGCGAACCGCCCCACGATCTCCTCGCTGGACTGGTTCTACCCACCCATGCAGGCGGCTGCCACCGCCGATGCCGCGGATCGCGCGCGCGTGGTTCGCGAGCGCGACGACGCCCAGCGCGCGGCAGTCGAGGCGTTGAGCGGCAACCCGAAGCGCCTGGCCACCTTCCGCCGCATCCTGGCCGATGCGCGACACCTGGTTCCGATCCGGGAGGAGCAGGTCGCCGAGCTGACCATCGCCTGGCCGGTGATGCGGCGCGCCGTGCAGCGCATCGGCGAGGAGCTCGCCCGCCGCGGGGTCATCGAGGAGCAGGAGGACGTGTTCTTCCTGACACGCGACGAGGTGCTGGGTGGCATCGGCTCCAGCCCGGGGAGCAACCGGATTGACGTGGGTCGGCGTCGTGCGCTGCGGGATCAGCAGGCGAAGCTGGTGCCGCCGCCGCTGGTCGGACGCCTGAGCCCGATGCTGCGCCGCATGATGGAGGGCTACGGGCGGACGCTGGGTGCCGCTCGATCGGCGGCGGCCATCGTCTCCGGCACGCCGGCGTCGGCCGGGCGCGCCACGGGTGCGGTGCGGGTCATCCGTGAGCCGGACGAGTTCGCGCAGCTGCAGCCCGGCGAGATCCTGGTGGCCCCGATGACTGCTCCAGCCTGGACGCCGCTCTTCCGTCGCGCCGCGGCAGTGGTGACCGACATCGGCAGCCCGGCGGCGCACGCGTCGATCATCGCCCGCGAGTTCGGCATCCCGGCGGTGGTGGGCTGTGGCGATGCCACCGCGCGCCTGCGGACCGGGATGTGGGTCACCGTCGATGGCGCCACCGGAAACGTCGAGCCGGCGCCTCAGGCAGGCAGCAGCGTCCGCAGTCCGTCGTCCAGGCCGCGCGGCGCGTAGCCCAGCTCGCCCCGCGCGCGGCTGTCGTCGAACCAGTAGGTCACGTCCACCGATGCGCTGACCAGCTCGTCGAGGGCCGGGAGGCGGTCCGACAGCCGGGTCGCCAGCCCGCCCAGCGCACCCGCGGTTCGCAGGAGCCAGTCCGGGATCGTCAGGCGCGGAGCGGTGCGGCGGCCGATGGCTGCCGCACGCCGGAAGACCTCTGCCATCCGCGCCCGCTCGCCGCCCAGCAGGTAGTCGCGTCCGTCCTGGCCGCGGTCGTGAATCAGGAGGTGGCCGGCGGCGACGTCGTCCACGTGCACCAGGTTGCCGCCCAGGCCGCCGGCGGCGATGGCGCGCATGCGGCCGTCCACCGCGGCCTGGATTTGGGCTCCTGCCTGCGAATGGTCGCCCGGCCCGTAGACCATCCCCGGCATGGCCACCAGGATCGGGGCGCCGGCCGCGATCCGCTCCTCGGCGAGCAGGTGCGCCAGGTACTTCGTCTCGTCGTAGTACGACACGAACCGCGGCGGCTGCGGGCGGCGATAGCTCTCGTCGGGTGCCTGGCCGTGAGTGTTGCCGAGCACGTTGGCGGTGGAGGTGTACACGATGCGCGGCACGTTCGCCGCCAGCGCGGCGTCGAGCACACGGCGCGTCGTCTCCACGTTGGCGGCATGCAGCGCGGCCCGTTCCCGGCGCGAGATGCCGATCCGGTACGCGCCGGCGACGTGGAAGACGGCGTCGGTGCCGGCCATCACGTCCGCGAGGGCCGAGCCATCGGCTCGGGCCAGGTCCAGGGCGACCAGCTCGACTCCATCGGCCGCCAATCGCTCCTGGCCGGTCCGGCTGCGGACGGCGGCGCGCACGCCATCCCCCCGCGCCAGCAGCGCACGGACGAGGGCGCCACCCACGAACCCGCCCGCGCCGGTGACGAGCGCCTTCACGTCTCGGACAGCGCCGCCTGCAGCCGGTCGAGGCTGGCCGCCAGGTCGCTCGAGGCGGCGCCGGCGATCATGCCCTCCATCGGCGCCATGAAGATGTTCTGCGCGCGGATCTCCATGCTGAAGCGCACCAGCGATCCTTCGCCGTCTTCCTGGAGGTCAAGTGCCGCATGGACGCCCACGCCGCTCGCCTCGCTGGCCAGGGCCAGCCGGTGCGGCGGCTGGTAGTCGGTGACCCGCAGCTCGACCTGGATGCGCTGCCCCATCAGCTCGCGCACCACCCGCGCGGTGGAGCCGATGCCGATCGGATCGGGGTAGGTGCGCTCGGCGGAGACGATGCCCGTCTGCCAACGCGGCAGGTTGTCCAGGTCGGCCACGAACGAGAAGACGCGCTCCGGCGTGGCGGGGACGGACCGGCTGGCTTCCACCTGGCGCATTGGGCCAACCCTAGTGCATTCAGGCTATGCTGGAAACGAGCGCCGCCGCCGCGCCCGAGTCCGCGTGCGGCCTCCGAGCGGCGCTGCATGGCGGGAGGACCTCCTTTGATTCGCAGATTCACGCCGGCAGCACTGCTGGGCCTGGTCGTCGTGCTCGGCGCCTGCGGTCCGGCGGCACCGGCCATCTCCGACCCGGACGAGATCATCAGCCAGGGCATGCAGGCCACCTCGCAGGCCACCAGCTTCCACCTGGAGGCGCAGGTGTCCGGCTCGGTGAACATCCCGGACACCGGCGGCACGTTCAACCTCGAGGGCACCAAGGCCAGCGGCGATTTCGACATCGCCAACGAGGCCGGCCGCATCACGTTCGAGGCTCCCGGCCTGATGGGCCTCACCGGCGAGGTGATCACCATCGGCGAGGAGGCCTTCATCAAGACCTCGCTGAGCGGCACCCAGTACATGAAGAGCAGCGCCTCCGATTCCGGCGTGAAGCTGGAACCGGACGAGGTGCTGAGCCAGGTGTCCAGCTTCCTGGACGAGGAGGGCGTGGAGACCGCGAAGGGCGATGACGTCAGCTGCGGCGACGCCACCTGCTACGCGGTGACGCTCACCATCCCGAGCAGCCTGATGGCCGAGCCCGGGCCCTCGGGCGTCGACGCGGGCGACTTCCTGGGCGAGGACCTCGTGCTGAACCTGCAGTTCGATCGCGAGACGCTGCGGCTGGTCCAGGTGACGACCGACATCGACGCCGGTGACACGGGCACCTTCGGCTTGCTGCTGACCATCTCGAAGTACAACGAGGCGGTCCAGGTCAGCCCACCGCCGAGCGACCAGGTCACCGAGGGCGGCGGCCTGCCCTTCTGAGCGCCGGGCTCCGGCTGACCGCTGCCGCCCGGGTGGCGGTCAGCGGGCGATGGCCATCAGCAGCAGCAGGTTGAGGGCGAAGGAGCCGGCGACCACCGCCACCCAGTAGATCGCGTTGCCCGGCGCCTGCTTGAGCATGTCGTCGTGCAGCATCCGCTCGACGCGTGCCGTTCGCGTGCGACGCAGCTCGCGCAGCTCCCGATCCTGGTCGCGCTCTTCCTTCGTGCGGTCGGCCATCAGCTCTTCGCTCTGCCTTCCACCGCTCGCTCGATGCGGATCACGCGCTCCTCGATCTCATCCAGCTGGGCGCGCAACTCCTCGTCGGAGTCTTTCGACTGCTGGCTGCCGCGGTGGATCAGGAACGACACCAGCACCACCATGGTGAACAGCTGCAGGAACTCGGACTGCCAGTTCTCGAAGGTGGCCTGCATCCAGGCCCAGAAGTAGCCCGACGCGCCGAACAGCTGTGCCGTCTCGCCATGGGCCTGCTGCTCGGCGGCGAACTCCACCCAGCCGGTAAGCGACTGCAGGATCCAGCTGCCGAGGAACAGCACGGCCAGCACGACGCTGAGGCCGTAGTTCCGGAGTAGCTTCACGAGCCAGGGCGTGAATGCAGCCTGCGTGCCACGCCGAGCGCTGATGGCGTGTGATGAGTGGTGGAGATGAGGGGACTCGAACCCCTGACCCCTGCGATGCGAACGCAGTGCTCTCCCAGCTGAGCTACATCCCCACGGGCATGGCCGGCGGCCGTCGGCGAGTATAGCAGGGGCACCATTGGGCCTTCCCAGACTAGAACATTTGTTCTATCATCGGTTGGGCCATGACCGTGAAGGCCGATGTCTCCCGCACCGTCCGACCCCTCCCCGAGCTCCTCGACGCGCTGCGCGATCACGGCCTGCGACGCGGCGTGGAACCCGGACCGATGGCTCCCACTCTCCCGTCGCTGCCCACCGGCCAGCCGCCGCTGGACGTCGCGCTCGGCACCGGTGGTTGGCCCAGCGGGGCGCTGGCCCTGCTGGATGCGCCGCTCGGCACCGGGGCGACCAGCTTGGCGCTCGGCACGCTGGCCGCCTGCCAGGCGGCCGGTGGCGTGGTCGCCTACCTGGACACAGCCCACAGCCTCGATCCCGCGACCGCCAGCCGGCTGGGCGTGAACCTGGACTGGCTGCTGGTCGTCCGCCCGGCGGACGCCACCGAGGCGCTGGAGCTGGCCGGCTGGCTGGCACGCGAGGGACGGATCGACGCCCTGGTGCTCGACCTGGCCGGCGCCGAGCCGGCCGGCAGCCTGTCACGTGGCCTGGATCGGCTGGCCGGGCTGCTCGTCCGCGCCGGCGGCGTGACGCTGTTGCTGGCCGGCGCCGGTCGCGAGGTGGCCGGCCGGGTGGCGAGCGTGCGAGTGGCGCTGCGCCGTCGCGCCTGGCTGGCGGTGGGCAGCGACCTGGTCGGACAGCGCGTGGAGGCCACCGTCACCCGCCAGCGCTGGGCGCTGGCGGGTGCCAGCACGGAGCTGGACCTCTACTTCGCCGAGGGGCGGCGGGTGGATGCGCTGCTGCGTGCCGCCGCCGAGCCGCGCGTCGAAACGGCCCGTGTCGCCGATCAGCCGGCGCTGGCCGTGGTCGGAGCCTGATGACCCGGCTGCTGGCCCTGGTGTGGCCTGACCTGCGCCTGCCCGATGCCGATGTCACGCCCTTCGAGCCGATGCTCGAACGGCTCGACGACCTCTCCCCGCGGATCGAGGCGGTGGACGCCGGCGTGGCGCTGGTCGACGTGACGGGCCTGGGGCCGCTGTTCGGCAATGAGCGCCGCATCGCGGCCCGCGCGGTGGCGCTGGCTCGGGGCGTGCGGCCGCTGCCCGTCCGCGCCGGGGTGGGGGAGAACCGCTGGCTGGCCGTGCTGGCCGCTCGCCTGGCGCGGCCGGAACGCCCCGACGCCGCGGCCGCCTTCCGCGTCCTGGAGCGCGCGGAGCTCGCCGCCCTGCCCATCGACCTGCTGCCGGCGGACCCGGCCACGCGCCAGCGCTTCGCGCTGTTCGGGCTGACCGTCATGGGACAGCTGGCCGCGCTGCCACGCTCGGCGGTGGGAGCCCAGTTCGGCGTCATCGGGGAGCGGCTGCAGGAGCTGGCCCGGGGCCAGGATGCACGCCCGCTGGCCCCGCGGCGTCGCCCCGAGCGGCTCGAGCGTCGCGTCGCCTTCGAGCCGCCGCTGGAAGGCGTCGGGGCGGTGGCGCTCGCGCTGCGCCGTGCCTGCGCCGAGCTGTGCGACGTGCTGCGGGATCGCCACCTGGCTCCCGGCCGCGCCCGGCTGGCGCTGCGGCTGGAGGACGCGCCGCGCCTGGCCGTCGAACTGGCCTTCCCGACGCCGGCACGCGAGCCGGACTGGATCGCGCGCCTGCTCATCGGCCGGCTGGAGACCGCCAGCCGGGAGCGCCGCATGCTGGAGGAGCCGCGGGTGAGCGGCATGCGACTGGTGCTGGACCGGCTGGCCGACCCGGCCAGCCGGCAGCTGCCCGCCTTCGAGGCGCAGGCCGGACGCTGGGAGGAGCTGCGCTGGTCGCTGGAGCGGCTGGCATCCCGGTTCGGCGAGGGCCGCCTCTGGCGGGCCGTGCACGACCGACCGAATGCGGCGCTGGCCGAGCGGCGGTCGCGCCTCGTTGACATCGGTCCATCCGTGCCATGACCCGGCTCGTGGACGGCCATCCGCTGGTGCAGGTGGAGACGGCTCCCGACGGCACGCCGGTCCGGCTGCGCATGGACGGCGAGACGCACGGCGAGGTCGGCATCTGCAACCGCTGGCGGCTGGACGACGACTGGTGGCGCACCCCGGTGGCGCGCGCCTACTACAAGCTGGTCACCCGCGACGGGCTGCTGTGCACCGTCTACCTGGACGAGATGACCGGCACCTGGCACCTGGAGCGCATATTCGACTGACCGATGCCACCGCGCTGGCTACGCTCGCGGCATGATCCAGCCATCCATCGCCATCCGCCCCGCCCGTGCCGACGACTCGCGTGCCTCGTACGACGTCTTCCTGGCGGCCATCACCGACCTTTCGCGCCGCCTCGGCACGCCATGGGATCCCGAGCCGGATGAGCTGTGGACGCGCGTGGAGCCGATGTTCTCGATGCTCGCCCACCATGCCGTGGAGTGGTGGGTGGCCGAGAACGATGGCGGGGAGGTCATCGGCTACGCCCGCTCGCTGGAGCGTGGCGGCCTGTTCGAGCTGTCCGAGTTCTTCGTCATCCCCGACCGCCAGGCGGCCGGCGTCGGCACGCAGCTGCTGGAGCGGGCCTTCCCGCTGGGTCGTGGCGAGGTGCGGGCCATCATCGCCACCACCGACACGCGCGCCCTGTCGCGCTACTACCGCGCCGGCACGACCGCCCAGTTCGCGATCCCGGCCCTTGCCGCCACGCCCGGCACGTCCACGGGCAATGGATCGCCGAACGGCTCGCTGGAGGCGGTGCCCGCCACGCTCGACGACCTCGTGGCGCTGCGCGATCTTGAACGTGCCACCCTCGGCTTCGAGCGCGGCGACGAGTTCCGCTGGCTGCTCGACACGCGCCAGGGATTCCTGTACCGCCGCGGCGGCGCGGTGGTGGCGTCCGCGTTCATCGGTCCCGGCGGTGGGATCGGCCCGGCGTCCGCCTCCGAACCGGCGCTCATGCCCGCGGTCCTGGACCACCTCGAGCGCCATGCCGCCGAGCGGGAGATCAAGGAGGTCACGCTCGACGTGCCCGGTCCGAACGGGGCCGCGATGCACCATCTGCTGGGGCGCGGATTCAAGATGGATCCGTTCCTGACGGTGCTGATGGCGAGCCGGCCGTTCGGCCAGTTCGACCGCTACATCGGCTTCTCGCCTCCGTTCGTGCTCTAGCCGTGGCACCCGCCGTGCATGAGCGGGCCTGTATGAGTGACTTTGGGCGCAACCCGGGAGCCATCGACGATCCCGGCATGAAGGGCGGAACTGAGCCGAACCTGGATCCGCTGCCGCCCGGCGATACGGCCGGCGACACCGGGGCCCCCGGCGAGCCAGAGCCCGGCGAGCTGGACCTGCCCGGTCCCGACGACCCGGTTGCGTGGAGCTACGTCGAACCCGGCACCACGGTGACCGGCCGCGAGGGCGTGAAGATCGGCGCCGTGGAGGTCATGCTCGGCACCGAGGCGGAGGGCATCTTTCACGGCGTCGCCCTGCGGCCGGCGACGGGCGGCCCGACCCGCGTCATCCCTGCCGACTCGGTCACCAGCCTCACGACGTCGGAGGTGCAGGTCCAGGTCGGGACCGAAGAGGTGAACGGGCTGCCGGAGTACGACCTGCGGGACTGAGCGGCTACCATCGGCTCCGATGGCAGGCCCCCACGTCGAGCACCGCGTCGACCGGCTGTGGCCGCATCCGGCCGCAGGCCTCGACCTGGACGCCGCGTTCGCCGACCTCCAGCTTCCCGATGCCCCGGCCGATCGCCCGCTGGTCGGCGTGAACATGGTGACCAGCGTCGATGGCCGCGCCCAGCTGGCCGGCACCGCGGAGGGGCTCGGCTCGCGTGCCGACCGCCGTCTCATGCAGCTCTACCGCGCCCGTTACGACGCGGTCGCCAGCGGCGCCGGCACCCTGCGGGCGGACGATTTCTACGCCTCGCTGCCGGCCGACCTGGCCGCGGCCCGCTCCGCTGCCGGCCGCCCTGCGCATCCGCTGGCGCTGCTGATCGCCGGCGAGGGACCGGTTCCCGTCGAACGGCGCTTCTTCGCGGGATCGGCGCAGCCGCGCGCCGTGGCCGTCGGCAGCGGCAGCCCGCATGCCTCCGGTGAGCCGCTGCCGAACGTCGAGACGTGGGTCGCGCCGACGCGGGAGCCGGAGCCGGCATGGCTGCTCGGCCGCCTGGCGGAGCGTGCCGTGCGCTCGCTGCTCATCGAGGGCGGCCCCACCGTCAACGCCGCCTTCCTTGAGGCCGGCGCGCTGGACGAGCTGTACTGGACGGTCGGACCACGCCTGGTGGCGGCCGACGCGCTGCCGATGATCGCCTCGCTGCGGAGCGACCATGAGCCCATCGGCCTGCGCCTGGTGAGCGTTCACCGCAACGGCGACGAGCTGTTCCTGCGGTACCGCCGCGGAGGCATCGGCGCATGAGCCCAGGTGGTCCACCGCTGGAGCTCGGTGCGCTGGGCGTCTGGGGACACCTGGACTCGCTGGACGTGGATGCCGCGCGCGATTACGCCCGCCGGGTCGACGAGCTCGGCTATGGCACGCTGTGGGTGCCCGAGACCGTCGGCCGCGAGCCGTTCACCCTCCTCGGCCTGCTGGCCGGGGCGACGTCGAGCGTCCTGCTGGGGACCAGCATCGTCTCGATCTGGGGCCACGACGCGCAGACCACGCGCATGGCAGCCGCCACGCTTCAGGAAGCGACCGGCGGCCGCTTCGTGCTGGGACTCGGCGTCTCCCACCCGCACCTGGCCGGGCGGCTGCGCGGCCACGCCTTCGAGCGGCCGCTGACACGCCTGCGCGAATACCTGGCGGCCTACCGGGCGGCGGTGTACCGGGGTCCCGGAGCCGGTGCGCCCCAGCCGCCGATCCTGCTGGCTGCCCTCCGCGAGAGGATGCTGGCCCTGGCGGCCACCGACGCCGACGGCGCCTTCCCGTACCTGGTCACCCCCGAGCGCGTGGCGTGGACCCGTTCCGTTCTGGACGCCGCCGCCACCGAGCGGCGCCCGCTGCTGGCGGTGAGCATGCCCGCGGTGCTCGCGACCGACGCGGGCAATGCGCGCTCCGCGGCGCGGGCCTACCTGGCGCCGTACCTGCGCACGCCCACCTACCAGCAGGTCTGGGAGCAGCAGGGATTCGCCCCCCCGGACTGGGAGAAGCCCGGCAGCGATCGGCTGGTCGACGCCATGGTGGTCTGGGGCGATACGGAGGCCATCCGCGAACGCATCGCGGACCTGCGCGACGCCGGCGCCGACCACGTGGCCATGATCCCGCTCTCGCCGGATGGGACGACCGAGAACCTGGACCTCGTGGAGGCGATGGCCGGCGACTAGCCCCCGGTCGCAGCGTCCCGGCGCGCGTTCCAGTCTTGCCGGCTGATGCCGTACAGCAGCACCCGGTAGCCGAACAGCTGCGTCTCGCCGCGCAGCGTCTCACCCAGCCGTTCGGCGACGCGGATGGACCGCGCATTCGCCGGGTCGATGACGCTCAGCAGCTCCTCGAAACCGTGCGTGATGAAGCCCCAGTCCCTGGCTGCTGATGCGGCCTCGGTGGCGTAGCCGCGGCCCCACCACGCCCTGCCCAGCAGGTAGCCGACCTCCGGACCCGGCCAGTCGACCGGGTTGATGATCCCCGCCCGCCCGATCACCTCGCCGCTCGCCCGCTCGACCACCGCCCACTGCCCGTAGCCGCGCAGCATCCAGTGGCCCAGCCATCCGGCAACAGCGCGCCACGTCTCCTGCAGCTCCGGCACGCGGCGATCGCCGACATAGCGCATGACGTCCGGGTCCTGCATGAGCCGATGCAGCGGCTGCACATCGTCCTCGGTGAAGCCCCGCAGGCTGAGGCGCTCCGTGTGCAGTGTCGGGATCTCGGCGACCCGCAGCGCCGGCTCAGCCATCGCGTCGGCGACTGGCCACCAGGTAGATGGCGGCGGCGATGCCGGCGAGGGGGATCAGGAAGATGCCAAGCACCAGGAAGATCTCGACTGACATCCGTCGCTCCTTACGCTCCAACGCTGACGCGCGCGCCCATGAGCGCGATCACCGGCACCATCAGCAGCCCGACCACGATAAGGGTCGCGACCCACTTCTGGCGGCGAGTCCACTGGGTGGACGACCACGCGAAGGCCAGGCCCACCAAGGGCCCGATGAAGGGCAGGAATACCGACCCGGCCGTCAAGAAAGCGATCGCCGCCACCTCGCTGGCGCCCCAGCGGAAGCCGAGCGCTGCAGGCTGCGCGCCGATGAACGCCGCGCCGAACCGCCGATCCATGCCCTCCGCCTCGGCTGCCACGATCTCCTCCGGCGCGCCGAGGCGGTCGAGCACATTGCGGGTCGTGACCTCGTCGCGCTGGCCCGATTCGGCAAGGGCGGACTCGATGTGCTCGCGAACCTCCGCCACCAGCTCCAACCGCCGTTCAGCGGGCAGCGGCCAGGCGGCTGCCTCCAGGCGGCCGAGGTAGTCGCGGACCAGCGCATCGGGCTCCATCGGTCGCTCCTTATGACTCCGGGGCCAGGATCTTGTCGACAGCATGGCGAAATCGCCTCCAATCGCCCGTGAACCCCTCGAGCGCGCGGGCGCCCTCGGGAGTGATGCGGTAGTAGCGGCGCGGCGGTCCGGACTCCGACTCGCGCCAGGTGGTGGTCACCAGCCGGTCACGTCGCAGGCGCGAGAGCAGGGGATAGATCGTGCCCTCGCTGGTCACCAGCTCGTCGGCGGCCGCCAGCTCGCGAACGATTTCGAATGCATACGACTCCTCGCGGCGCACGACGGCCAGCACGCAGTACTCCAGGACGCCGCGCCGCAGCTCGGTGAGCGGGTTCCGTGCCTCACCGGGTACCATGCGTCGCAAGGTAGTCGGCCGGCTGATTAGTGTCAAGAGGGCGGGGTGCCATAGAACAGACGTTCTATACTCGTTGGTCCGATGGGCACGCCGGACGACTACTGCGAGCTCCACGCGCACTCGAACTTCAGCTTCCTGGACGGCGCCAGCCACCCGGAGGAGCTGATCGGCCGCGCCGCGCAGCTGCGCATCCCGGCCGTGGCCATCACCGACCACGCCGGTCTCTATGCCGCGGTGCGCCTCTGGAAGGCCGCCGGCCAGACCCGAGGCGATGCCGCGCGGGACGCCGGCCTGGCACCGGTCGACGCGCTGGTCGGGCTGGAGGTGGCCATCCCGCGGGACGCCGGCGAGCTGCGCCTGGCGCGGCGCGGCCGCAAGCTGAACGACCCGCTGCGTGGCGCGAAGGCCAGCCGCGGCTGGCCCGGCGAGTTCCACGCCGGTCCCATGCCGGGCGACCACCTCGTGCTGCTGGCCCGTGACGGGACCGGCTACGCCGCCCTCTCGCGCCTCGCGTCCCGCGCCCACCTGGCGGGCGAGAAGCAGTTCCCCGTGTTCGAGCGCGCGCTGGTGGAGGAGGCGCTCGAGGCGGGTCGCGGCCACCTGCTTGGCCTCTCCGGCTGCCGCAATGGCGAGCTGCCACGCCGCCTGCTCGCCGGGGAGCCGGACGAGGCCCTGACCGCGGCGGAACGCTGGGCGCGGCACTTCCCGGAGGGTGACTTCGCGGTGGAGCTCAGCCACCACCTGGAGCCGGACGACGACTGGCTCATTGGCCAGCTGGCCGAGCTGGCGGAGCGTGCCTCGCTGCCCACGGTGGTGACCAACCAGGTGCACTACGCCGATCCCGGCGGCCACCGGCTGCAGGACGTGCTGGTCTGCATCCGTCACGGGGCCACCCTGGACGAGGCGCGCGAGCTGCTTCTCCCCAACGCCGAGTACCGGCTGAAATCGGGGGCCGAGCTCGCGCGCATCGGCGCCGGGCTGCCGGAGGGGCGCAGCCGGCGGGCATGGGTGGCGGGCATGGACCGGGCAGCGGCCATCGGCTCCGAATGCCGGCTGGACCTGGACTTCGAGCGCTACCGGTTTCCGGGCTTCACGGTCCCCGAGGGCGAGACGCCGTTCTCATACCTGTACCAGCTTGCACACGACGGCTTACGGCGGCGTTATCGGCCCATTACCAAGCAGGCCGTGAAGCAGCTGGCGCACGAGCTGGACATCATCGAGCGCACCAACCTGGCCGAGTTCTTCCTGATCGTCTGGGACCTGATGGAGTTCGCGCGCAAGAACGGGATCATCGGCCAGGGAAGGGGGAGTGCCGGCGACTCGATCGTGGCCTACTGCCTGGGCATCACCAAGGTCGACCCGATCGAGCACAAGCTCCTGTTCGAGCGCTTCATCAACGAGGCGCGGACGCTGCCGGACATCGACATCGACTTCGACGTCAACCGCCGCGAGGAGGTGATCCAGTACCTCTACGAGCGCTACGGCGAGGACCACTCGGCGATGGTGTGCACCGTCATCACCTACCGCGCCCGCTCGGCGGTGCGCGAGGTGGCCAAGGCGCTCGGCTTTCCGCTCGAGGCGGTGGATCGCGTGGCCAAGGCGCTCGACACGCGGGATGCCAGCGACGTGGCGCGCGACCTGGCGCTGGACGGCAGCTTCGGCTGGCTGTTCGACGAGATCGGCCTGGACATGGAGGCCGAGGCGGTGCCACCGGGACGCGATGGGCGCAGGACCGATGGCGGACCGCTCGTCGGCCGCGAGTCGGATTCGTCGTGGAACCATCGGCCCCGTCCGGTGCTGGCGCCGGCCCCGCTGCCGCTGCGTCCCGACCTGGCCGATGCCGAGGCGCGTGCCCGCGACGCCGCCAACGACCACGACGGGCGGCCCTATTCCGAGTCGGGCTGGGTGCCGCCGCGGCGGCCGCGGGTGCTCGACCAGTCGGTGGTATCGGTCAAGCACGAGGGCTGGGAGCAGAAGCGCTACGGGGCGGAAGCGCTGCAGGTCCCGCAGCCGCGCGACAACGGCACGCCGGGCCCGTCGAGCGATCGGCCGGCAGTGGTGCGCGTGGATCCGGAGTCGGGCATGCCCGTCGAGGAGCGGCGCCGCCCCAGCGTCCTGCCCGATTCCGCCGGAGTATCACCCCCCAGTAATGAAAATGGCGCAATCCGGCCAGAACCCGCCGGAAATATCACGGGGGGTCATAGCGGTGACCTATTTCCGGCCGAAACGGTTATTTCTATTACCCAGCAGTCATATGTCGGCAGCGGAGCTGGCGCTCACGCGACGCCGCGCAACCGGTGGCAGTGGCTGCTCACCCTGTGTGGCGAGATCGACGGCTTCCCGCGCCACCTGGGCATCCACGTCGGCGGCATGCTGGTGACCAGGACCCCGCTGATCGACCTGGTGCCGATCGAGCGCGCCACCATGCCGGGACGGGTCGTGACCCAGTACGACAAGGAGGACATCGAGGCACTGGGCCTGGTGAAGATCGACCTGCTCAGCCTCCGGACGCTGGGCGTGGTGGCGGAGTGCCTGGACCGCATCGAGCGCGAAACCGGCAGCAGACCCGACCTGGACTCCCTTCCCCATGACGACCCGAAGGTGTTCCGCACCATCCAGGCGGCCGATACGGTGGGCATGTTCCAGATCGAGAGCCGCGCACAGATGCAGGCACTGCCCAAGGCACGTCCCGAGCGCTTCGAGGACCTGGTGGTCCAGGTGGCGATCATCCGACCCGGCCCCGTCCAGGGCAACGCGGTGCATCCCTACCTGCGACGGCGCGCGGGACAGGAACCCGTCACCTACGCCCACGACAGCCTGAAGCCGATCC
>DASSNI010000063.1:0-4643 GCA_035701385.1 Candidatus Limnocylindria bacterium
CCTTTGGCGACCATGCCCCGCGGCTGGCGGTGAGCAGCAACAAGAGCATGATCGGCCACACCCTGGGGGCCGCCGGCGCGATGAGCGCCCTGGCCGCGGTGCTGTCGATCCGCGACGGCCTCATCCCGCCGACCATCAACTACACCACGCCCGACCCTGCCTGCGACCTGGACTACGTGCCGAACGAGGCACGCCGCGCCACCGTGAACGGGGCCATGGTCAACGGCTTCGGCTTCGGCGGCCAGAACGCGGTGGCCGTCTTCCGCCGCTACACCTAGGTCACCGGCATCACGTTTCAGCGATGCGGTGCCGAAACCAGTTTCGCATGCGGACTGTCTGCAGGAAGGGTCGGCGATTGCATCTGTCAGCGAACCGCGCGCGGTTTGGGCGTCGCCCTCACTCAACACTTCGTCGATCAGGGGGTTGAGGTCTGCAGCCAAGTCCATCGGGGATGGTGGCTCGGTGGTGGCGATGCCGAATGAGGGAGCGAACGCAGGAAGATCGAATCGTCGTCAGCGGGCACCTGCGTACCAGAGCAACCCGGACCATTAATGGGCTGCTGCCATGCGACCGGCGCTGCGACCATCAGGCCGTGACGGAAATCAACGGCCTGCGCCTGGCGTACCGCGGCCTGATCACCGGTTTGGCCGGTGGCTGGGTGTGGGCGGCTGCGGCCATGCTCGGTGGCCTGCTGGCTGGCCGGCAGCCGCTCCTGCCGCTCGAGGTGCTGGGCGGCGGCGATGGCCGCGGCGAGCTGGCGATCGGCATGGTCGTCACCCAGTTGGCGGGGGGCGGCGTGGGCATGGGGTTCGCCTACTTCTTCGCCCGCTACTTCACCGTCCGCGGCACGCTGCTGGCCGCCGCGCCCTGCTTCGCACTGCTCGCCTGGCTGGCCGCGGGTACCTTCCTGCCGGGCGCCGGCGACGCTGCGGTCCCGCAGCTGATCCTGGGCGCCGCCAGCGTCCTGTACGGCCTGCTGCTCGGCGCCGGGCTACCCGTACGAAGCCAAGTGCAGCGTCAGCCCTCGCTGTCCCCCTCCACGTAGAGCTCCGGCTCGAATCGCGGGCCGCGGCCGGGGAGGCCGGCCACCCAGTCACGCAGCGCCGACTCGGTGGTGGTGAAGGCCAGCTCGTCCCAGGGGAGCTCGTCCGGCGTGAAGCCCGTCACCTCGGTCGTCTCCGCGCCGGGCAGCGGCTCCCCGCCGACCACCTGCGCCTCGTAGACCAGGGTGACGACGCCCGCCGCCGGCCGTGAGTAGGCGCCGATCAACCGACCGACCTCCACGCGCAGCTTCGTCTCCTCCTCGGTCTCGCGCCGCGCGCCCTCCTGCGCCGCCTCGCCCAGCTCCAGGAAGCCGCCGGGGTAGGTCCAGCGCCCGATACCCGGCTCGATCCCCCTCCGCGCCAGGAAGACGCGGCCGTCCCGCACCGGCAGCGTGCCGACGACCAGTCGCGGGTTGCGCCAGGTGACGTGGCCGCTCGGGCACACCAGGCGTGGGCGGTGATCCTCCTCCAGCAGCTGAGGCCGCACCGGCTGGCCGCATTCCGGGCAGAAGGCGGGCTCCTCGCCGAGCGTCAGCGGATAGACATCCGACGCGTCACGCACTGGCATGAAAGCCATGGTAGCCGTGGCACAATGCCGCGCAGCCGCCCGCCGAGCCACCGCCCACCCTGTCGCGCACGGAGGGACCCTTGACCGCTGCCGCAGCCGCCCCTGCCACGCCGCAGCCCGGGCCGTTCACCGTCTTCCGCAACCGCGGCTTCGTCTACCTGTGGACCGGTCAGCTGGTGTCGACCATCGGCGACGCGCTGACCTCCCTGGCGGCCGGCATCATCGTCTACCGCGAGACGAACTCGGTCCTGAACGTTGGCATCATGCTCATGGTCTCGGCCATCCCCACCCTGGTCTTCGGCCTGGTGGCCGGGGTGTTCGTGGACCGATACGACCGCAAGACGATCATGATCGTGACGGTCGTCCTGCAGGCGGCTCTGGTGGCCGCCATCCCGTTCCTCATCACCGAGGGCGACTCGGTCTTCTGGCTGTACGTCATCGTGCTGCTGTCGTCATCGGTGCGCCAGTTCTTCGATCCGGCCAACGACGCGGTGCTGCCCGAGGTCGCCAGCGAGGAAGAGCTGGCCGCGGCCAACTCGATGATGGCCATTGCCCAGTTCGGCTCGACAGCGGTCGGCTTCGCGCTGGCCGGGCTGCTGGCGCAGTTCGCCGTCGAGGTCGTGTTCTTCATCGACGCCGCCACATTCCTGTTCGCGGGCGTGCTGATCGCATTGGTCAAGGTGCCGAAGCTCGAGGTCGAGGAATCAACCAGCGTCGGCGACGTGATTCGCAACCTGGGCGTGGGCGCGCGCTTCATCATCGAGACGCCGGTGCTGCGCTCAATGAACCTGATGCGCATCCCGGTGATGGTCATCTTCGGCCTGCAGAACGTGCTGCTGCTGCCGTTCGCGCTCACCGTGCTGGACGCCACCGAGTTCGAGTACGGGCTGCAGGAAGGCATCACCTCGGTCGGCTTCGTGGTGGGCTCGCTACTGATGGCGCGCTACGCCGACCGGTTCCGCGACGGCAGCTGGCTGATCGGCTCCTTCCTGGGCATGGGCCTGGCCGGGCTGGCGTACGCGCTGACGCGCAACGTGTGGCTGGCCATCGGCCTGATCGGCATCTCCGGGGTGCTGAACGCGCCGTCCTACGTGGCAGGACGCCTCATCAACCAACGCAACACGCCGCGCGAGATGCGCGGGCGGGTGTTCAGCACCAGCTACGTGCTGCGCGACATCTTCTACCTGGCCGGCATGGGCCTGGCCGGGCTGGCCGACGTGATTCGAGTCGACCTCATGTTCGCCGTCAGCTCGGTGGTGCTGGTTGGCGTGTCGCTGGTCGGCGCGTTCCTGCCGGGCATCGGCCAGCCGGCGGCCGAGTGGCGCCGCTCCCTGGCCCTGCTGCGCGGCGCAGCCGCCGCCCCGCCGGTGGCCGGCGGGCGGCCCGCCACCGCGGACGACGTGCAGGCGCTGGGCCGCTACATTCCGGCGCTGGCCGGCATGCCGCAGCGTGACCGCGACGCGCTCATCCACACCGGCCGCGTGGTCGAGGCGGAGGCCGGCAGCGCCCTGACGCGCGCCGGCGACGTGGGCGACAGCGCCTACTTCGTCCTGGAGGGACGGTTGGTGGCCGGCCGCACGAGCGGCGAGGGCGAGTACCTCAGCCTCTCGGCGATGGGCCCGGGCGACGTCATCGGCGAGATCGCGGCCCTGACCGGCAGCACCCGCACGGCCGACGTGGTGGCCGAGCAGCCTTCGACGCTGCTGCAGGTGCCATCCGAGACGCTGAAGCAGCTCATGGCGCTGCCGCAGTTCGGCCCGCTGGTGCTGGGCAAGATGCAGGAGCGCCTGGCGCGGTCCACCAGCATCGGCGACCTGCCGCGCTTCGGCCGCTTCGACCAGCAGGCGCTGCGCGACCTGCGCGCCGAGTCGGCGGCCGAGGGCTGAGGCGGACCGGGGTACTCCCGCCGAGGACGTTGGTCCCGTTGCCCGGCGGCAGGCACCGGCGCACCGTGCCGCCATGCAACCGGATCCGCACCTGGTCGGCCAGTGGATCTCGCTCGTGGCGCTGATGACGGCGACCGTCGAGTACTGCGAGATCCTGCGCCGCCGCCAGCAGCGTCGTGCGGTGGAGGCTGCGCGCCGGGAGGCGGCTGACACCGGACTGCAGGGCCTCGTCCGCGTCCTGATCGCCGACTGATCCGCCGGGCGGGCCGGACAGGTCGCGAGGCGCGCATCGGTACAATTCGTGCCCCATGGCCGACCAGCCCCTGCCGACCGTACGCCTCTACAACTCGCTGACCCGACGCGTCGAGCCGCTCGAGCCGATCACGCCGGGCCGCGTCACGATCTACACCTGCGGCAGCACGGTGTACCGCTACGCGCACATCGGCAACCTGCGGACCTACCTGTTCGGCGACCTGCTGCGCCGGGTGCTGCAGTACCTGGGCTACGAGGTGGTGTACGCCAAGAACATCACCGATGTCGGCCACATGCGCGAGACCGGAGAGGATCCGATCCTGCTGGCCGCCGAGGTGGAGGGCAAGAGCCCGATGGAGATCGCGGCCTTCTACACCGACGCCTGGCTGGAGGATGAGGCGCTGCTGAACATGGCGCCCGCGGACGTCATGCCGCGCGCCACGGACCACATTCCGGAGATGGTCGCCATGACGCAGGCGCTGCTCGATCGCGGGCTCGCCTACGAGGTCGGCGGCAACATCTACTACGACGTCAGCGAGTTCCCCGGCTACGGGCAGCTGTCAGGGCAGCGCATCGACCAGATGCGCGCCGGCCACCGCGTCGACGTGGAGAGCGACAAGCGCGATCCCGAAGATTTCGCCCTGTGGAAGGCTGCGGAGCCCGGCCGCCTCATGAAGTGGCCGTCACCGTGGGGAGAGGGGTTCCCGGGCTGGCACATCGAGTGCTCGGCCATGTCGATGAAGTACCTGGGCGAGCGCTTCGACATCCACACCGGCGGGATCGACCTGAAGTTCCCCCATCACGAGGACGAGATCGCGCAGTCGGAGGGCATGACCGGCCATCCGGTGGTCAGCATCTGGATGCACGGCGAGTTCCTGACGCTGGCCGATGCCA
>DASSNI010000064.1:0-3189 GCA_035701385.1 Candidatus Limnocylindria bacterium
GATGACGGCGACTACGCGGCGCCGGTGTCTCGCTATGGCGGCCGGCCGCCGCGGCGGCGTGGCGGCTCCGGGGCGCTGCCGATCATCGGCTTCGCGGCTCTTGCCATCCTGGCGCTGGGAGTGGGTGCCGCCCTGGCGGGCATGCTCGGCGGGGGAGGCGTGGCGCAGACGACCGCCACCCCGCTGCCGACCGAATCGGCCGTCGCCAGCGTGGAACCCACCGTCGAGCCCACGGCCACCGAGGGCACCGAGAGCGGAAGCCCCGAGCCGACCGACGGGCCGGTGACCTTCCCCGACGGCGCGGTGATCACCGTGCAGCCGTGCGCCACCCAGGACATGAACTTCGACGGCTGCGTGGTGGACGGATCAACGATCTCCGAGCCGACGATGTGGGTCTGGGTGGGCTTTGACGACGCGGCAGCCAGCGATGTCTTCACGCTGACCCTGCGCAGCGAGGGACAGACCATCGACCAGCAGCAGCAGGAGCTGGGCGCGATCCTCGACTGCCCGGGGACCTGCAGCGGCTACCTCATCGGCGCCGCCTACCGCGACCTGGGACCCGGCGAGTACGAGCTGGTGGTGCGGCGCAACGACGAGTTCGCCGACAGCGCCACCTTCACCGTCGAGGGCTGAGCCTCAGCTGATGTCCGGCCAGCTCGGCCGCTGAGCTCCTCCGGCGTCGCGCCGCCGGGCGGCGAGCGCGCTGAGCGCCTCGAGCACGCACCGATGCGCGGCTGCAGCAGTGACCTCGGCCACGTCGTACGGCGGCGACACCTCGACGACGTCCATGCCCGCCAGCTCGACGGCCATGACCACCTGCCTCACGGCGCGCAGCAGCTCGCGGCTCAGCATGCCGCCCGGCTCGGGCGTGCCGGTGCCCGGCGCCATGCCGGGATCGATGACGTCGATGTCGACCGACAGGTAGATGGCCTCCGGGCCGTCGAGCGCCTCCGCAATGGCGTCGGCCACGACGGCCTCCGCGCCCCGCTCCTCGATCTCGGTCATGAAGTGGCTGCGCAGCCCGTTGGCGCGCATCCACTCCAGCGTCTCTGGCGGAGGCCAGTAGCCGCGCAGCCCGACCTGCACGAAGTTGCGGCCGGCCACCGCGCCCGACTCGATGAGGCGCCGCATCGGGGTGCCGTGAGAGCGGAGCGATCCCCAGGTGGTGGCCGCCGTGTCGGCGTGGGCGTCGAAGTGCACGATCCCCAGGCTGCGGGGAGCCAGGTGCTCGGCCACCGCGGAGGCGGCCGGGTAGGTGATCGAGTGGTCGCCGCCCAGCACGATGGGAATGGCGCCGGCGCCGGCAACGGCAGCCACCTTGCGACGGATGACCTCGTGCGCCCTGTCGGGCATGGCCGGCACCACCGGGGCATCGCCGGCATCCACGACCTCCAGCCATTCGAACGGCTGGATCCCGTGCTGCAGCGCGTTCAGCGACCCGGAGTGGTAGGTGGCGGCGCGAATCGCATTCGGGCCGAAGCGGCTGCCCGGGCGATGGCTCGACCCCTCGTCGTACGGCGCCCCCACGATCGCCACGTCCGGCCGCCGCGCCGCCAGCGCATCGTCATCGAGCACCGGCAGCTTCTGGAACGACGGAACGCCGACGTACGCGGGCAGGTCGTGCGGCAGGAACTCGTGGTACGGGTCGGCGCCGACTGGCGGATTCTCATCGTTCGTGCCGCGCTGGCGGCGAATCTCGTCAGGCATCGGTCCTCGGGCGGAGATCCCGCCTTCATCGGAGCAGGCGCCGTCGCGGTGCGGAGCAGGCCCGCTCAGCCGAAGCGGGGCCGATGCTAGCAGGCCCGCTGCTACCATCGCGCGCGATGCCCGGCCCGCGCCAGCGCTACACCATCGAGGAGGCGAACGCCCTGATCCCGCAGGTGCGCGCGGTGATCCTGCAGCTCGCCGTGGAGGGCCGGCGCCTGGAGGAGACGCACGCCGCCCTGCACCGTCGGCTGGCTGGCAACGGCGACCCGGCATCGGCAGAGGACGCGAACCGCATGGAGCGCGAATCGGACGAGATCGCCGATGGCATGCGCAGCCTGGCGAGCGTGCTTGAGGACCTGGGTGTCCGGCTGCGGGACCTGGACACCGGGCTGGTGGACTTTCCGGGAGAGCGCGACGGGCAGGCGGTCTGGCTGTGCTGGCGGCTGGCCGACCCCGAGGTGGCGTGGTGGCACGGCACCGACGAGGGCTTCGCCTCGCGAAAGCCATGGTGACCGCCTTTGCGGTCATCGGCGACCTGTCGCTGGACATCGTGGTCGCCCAGTCCGGGCCGCAGCGCCAGGGCTCGGACGTGCCGGCCATGATCCGCATCGGCCCCGGCGGACAGGGTGCAAACGTCGCGGTGCGGCTGGCGCGCCAGGGCGCCCAGGCATCCCTGGTGGCCGCCATGGCCGATGACAACGCCGGACGGCTGCTCCGCGAGGCGCTGCAGGCAGAGGGCATCGCGCTGCGGGCACTGCCGGTGGTGCGCTCCACCGTCGTGCTCGCCCTGCTGGACGAGACGGGCGAGCGAACCATGATCTCGGACCGCCAGACGCTGGACGTGGCGCCCATGGCCGATGCGCTGGCCGGCGCGGCCTGGATCCACTGCTCTGGCTACCCGCTGCTCGACGACCGTACCGGCGACCCGCTGGCCGAGCTGCTGGGCGCGCGGGGCGATGGCGTGCGGCTGAGCGTTGCCGGCGGGTCGGTTCCGCCCGAGCCGGCGCGTGTCTCGCGGCTGCGGCTGCGCCTGTCGGCCGCCCGGCCGGATCTGCTCCTGCTGAGCGGTGATGAGGCCGAGAGCCTGCTGGACTCACGGGCGGCCAGCGGCATGACCGCCGCCCGTCTTCTGTCCGATATGGCGCCGTTGGTGATCGTGACGTCGGGCATCGACGGGTCAGCCGCCCGGGGCGGCGGGGTGGAGGTGGAGCTTCCCGCCGAGCAGCTGCCGGGCCCGATGCTCGATTCGACCGGCAGCGGCGACGCCTACCTGGCTGCCGCGATCATCGACCTTGCCGGTGCCACGTCCTGGCCGCCTGACGCGAAGCTGCTGGAGGCGGCCATGCGTCGCGGCAGCCGCCTGGGTGCCGAAGTGGCGCGCGTGCTGGGCGCGCAGGGGCGCGTGCCGAGCGAGGCCACGACATGAGGCTGCGGGTCGCCGTGGAGGTGGAGCGCGCGCTGGACGCGGGCCGTGCCGTGGTC
>DASSNI010000065.1:0-6657 GCA_035701385.1 Candidatus Limnocylindria bacterium
CGCCATGGCGGATCTCAAGAGCGCCCTGGAGGCACCGAGCATGGCTACACCCAAGCACGTCTTCGAGGTCTACATCCGGACCTCGCCCGAACGCCTGTGGCAGGCGCTCACCGACGGCGACCTCACCCAGCGCTACTACCACGACACGCGCGTCGCCTCCGGATGGAAGGTCGGCGACGCCATCACCTACACCTGGACAGATGGCACGGTGACCATCGATGGCCAGATCGTCGAGGCGGACGCGCCGCGACGGCTGGTCCACACCTTCCACTTCACCCAGGACCCCGAGCAGGCGGCGGAGCGTCCGTCGCGCTGCACCTGGGAGATCGAGCCGATGGGCGAGGCGTGCCTGCTACGCCTGATCCACGACGGCTTCGACGGCGAGACGAGCACCTACCGCTCGGTCGGCAATGTCAAGGGCTGGAGCTTCATCCTCTCCGGCCTGAAGACGGTCCTCGAGACGGGGGAGTCGCTTCACATCGCGGAGACGGCCGAAGCGACGGCCGGCCGCAAGGACTGAAACGGAGAGCACGAACCATGACCGCACCCCAGCACGTCTTCCAGATCTACGTCCGCGCCACGCCCGAGCGCCTGTGGCAGGCGATCACCGACCCGGCGATGACGCAGATCTACTACTTCAACTCGCGGGTCGAGTCCGACTTCGCAGTCGGCTCCCCGATCACCTACAAGCAGCCCGACGGCAGCCTGGACATCGACGGCGAGGTCCTGGAGGCCGATCCGCCCCGCAAGCTGGTCCACTCCTTCAGCAGTCACTGGGCGGGCAACGACGATCCGCCGACCATGGTGACCTGGGAGATCACGCCCATGGGCGAGACCTGCCTGCTGAGCATGACCCACGCCGGCTTCCCGAGCGAGAACACGACCTTCCAGTCGGTCAAGGATGGATGGCCCATGATCCTCTCCGGCCTGAAAACCCTGGTCGAGACCGGGGAGCAGCTGAAGATCGGGGAGCCGGAGGCCGCTGAGGCGACCGCCTGACCCATACCCGCCCTTGTAAGACGATGCGCCGGTGGCCCTGCGGCCCCGGCGCATCGGCTCATGTGCCCGAAGCTAGAAGGGCTTCACCACCATCAGCCACACCAGGATGATGAGGCCGATGCCGCCGATGGCGGCCAGCGCAAACGGCCGGTTCGAGGAGAGCACGGCCTCCAGCTCGGGTCCCGACAGCGGAGTCGGCGGCGGTGCGTCCTTCGGATCGCTGTACGGCTTGATGCCCACCGCGCGCCGGACATTGGCGTAGTGCAGCGAGCCCATCGGGTACATGGCGCCGATGATGAGCACCAGCACCACGATCGCCGTCCAGATCCAGAGCGACCCCCACCAGTTGCCGACGAAGCCCGCGGCCACGCCGCCGATGAGCAGCAGCAGCAGCGAGACGTACATCACCCCCAGGCTGGTGGCCGACATGTCGAGCAGGGCGGCCACACGCGCCGGGTCCCGCTCGCTGCGGATGCGGATGGCGGCGAATGCCGATGCGCCATGGGCCAGCACGAAGCCGAAGGCGCCGACGACGTGCAGCAGGACGATCCAGGGATACCAATCCATCAATGCCTCCTCAGGCCTGGGGAGCAGCGGATGCCGGGTCATCGGCCATCGGCGACGGCGCCGGTGCAGTCCGGGCCAGCGCAACCGCGCGGCGGGCCACCGAGATTCCTAGCCCCAGCACCAGGAAGGCATTGACCGGGTGGAGGGCCGAAACCCACGGCGTGCCGTTGCGTGCCAGCGGCAGGAGCGTCTGCACGAAGGTCAGCACCAGCAGGGCCGCGCACATCAGGATCGTTCCCCGCCCGGCCTTCGCCGGCCAGGCCAGCACGAGGGGGACGATGGGCACCAGCGAGAGGGTGTAGCCGAAGTCGACGTGCGTCCGCATGCCCTGGCCGCCGAGCCCGGGAAGTCCGAAACCGGCGATGAAGATCTGGGCGACGACGCCCAGCACGAACAGGACGGCCGAAGCGGCGAAGAGGTAGCGCGCGGTCTGCATCGGGCAAGGCCTCCGTCAGCGCTCCGCGGTCGCCCTCGCCCCTCACCGACGCCGCGCAGCGTGCTGGCAGTGTACGCAGCGGGGCAAGGGAGACCGTCAGCAGGCCGTGCCGCCTGCGGCCTAGGCAGGCTCCCAGTGGAAGTCGCCGGTGAACAGGCCGTCGACGATCCCGATCTGGTACGCCAGGTACAGGCCGAAGGCCAGCGACAGGACACCGGAGCCGATCGTCAGCCAGCGGTTGATCCGTTCCGAGCGGGCCTGCGACACCATGAACGGCAGACCGATGAGCGTCGTCAGGATGGCCATCCCGGCAGCCACGCCGGCGCAGAAGATCACCAGGTAGGCCATCGCCTGGCCGCGATCGTTGATCGCCAGGTCGGTGAGCACCAGCAGGGCGACCGCGGCCGAGCCGGCGAGCCCGTGCACCAGGCCCACGGCCAGCGGCCGGCCCAGCTGGAACCAGCCGAAGGTCTCGACCAGGCCCGGCGCGGTGCCGTGACCGTGGAGGTGGGCGTGACCGTGCCGGTGCGCATCCTCGCCCTCGGCATGGGAGTGGAGGTGCTCGTGGGAGTGGCCGTGCAACGGGGCAGGGGGCGTGAAGCGTTCCGTCAGCCGTCGCATGGCGCCCGTCAGGTTGAGGATGCCAAGGCCGATCAGCATGATCGCCACTCCGAGCTCCATGCCCAGGCCCACGGCCGGCGGGATGACGATGCCGAACACGATGATCAGCATCCCCACCACGACGACCGTCACGGTGTGGCCCAGCCCCCAGATGGCGCCGATGACCGTCGCGTCCACGAAGCGCCGGCTGCGGTTCAGGATGGTGGTCACCGCGATGACGTGGTCGGCGTCGGTCGCGTGGCGCATGCCCAGCAGGAAGCCGAAGCCCGCCAGGGTGAGCAGCTCTGTCATGGGTCCTCCCGGTGTGCCGGCGAGTGTATCGGCCGTCGTCGCTTGTTGCAATACGTTGCAGTAGCGAGATCGTACGTATACTGCGGAGCCGATGGCCGACGCCGCACCGCTCCCCGAACCCTGGTCCAACGTCCCGGATCGCTTCCGGCGACGGGGCCTGCGCTGGACGCCGCAGCGCCGCACGGTCATCGAGGTGCTGGCCGCCACCGACGGCCACATCACCGGCGCCGCGCTCGTGGAGCGCTGCCGTGCCCGCGATCCGCAGACCATCCCGTCCACCGTGTACCGCACCCTCGACGTGCTGGAGGACCTGGGCCTCGTCCGGCATGGCCACGGAGCCGATGGGCGCGAGGAGTACCACGCCGGCCCCGGCGACGAGCACGGCCACCTGTACTGCGCCGACTGCGGCGGGCGGTGGGAGATCCGCGCCGACCAGGCCGATACGATCGTCGACGCGTTCCGCGGCGCAGACGGCTTCGAGGTCGACCTCTCGCACGTGACGGTGGTCGGCCGCTGCGCCGACTGCGCGGCGAGCAGCACCCCATGACCAGGCAGACCTTCCTGGGCATCCCCGCGGTGACGCTCGACTCCCTGGAGGCGGGCTACGGCGCAGTCGTCCTGGGCATTCCGCACGGCGTGCCGTATCCGGATCCCGGCCCCACCGCCGGCTGCGCCGATGCGCCGGGCGCCGTGCGCGCCCGCTCCCAGCGGGTGGCGCGCTTCGTCGGCCATCACGACTTCGACCTGGACGCGCCGCTGGCCATCCGCGCCGTGGACGCCGGTGACGTGCAGGGCGCCGCCGGCGCCGGGGCGGCGAACAGCGCGCGCGCCGAGGCCGCGGTGCGGGCGGTGCTGGACGCCGGCGCGGTCCCGGTGGTGCTGGGCGGCGACGACTCGATTCCGATCCCCGTGCTGCGGGCATTCGCCGGCAGGCCGCCGCTCACCGTGGTGCAGGTGGACGCGCACCTCGACTTCCGGGATGAGGTCGCTGGGGTGCGCGACGGCTACTCCTCGCCGATGCGGCGCGCCGCCGAGATGCCGCACGTCGAGCGCATCGTTCAGGTCGGCCTGCGGGGGGTGGGCAGCGCCCGCAGCTCGGATGTGGCAGATGCCCGCGCGGCCGGCAACCTGCTGGTCACGGCCCGCGAGCTGGGCGAGCGGGGCGTGCCATGGCTGCTCGGCCACGTGCCGGAGGAGGCATCGGTCTTCCTGTCGTTCGACCTGGATGGGCTGGATCCGTCGGTGGCCCCGGCGGTGAGCGCGCTGTCGCCCGGTGGCCTGACCTGGGCACACGCGACGGACCTGGTGCTGGGACTCGCCGGGCGGCCCGGGTTCGCGGGCGCGGCCTTCACCGAGCTGGTGCCGGCCCTCGACGTCGACGGCCGCTCCTCCCTGGCGGTCGCGCGGCTGGTGACCCTGCTGCTGGCGGGTATGGCCAGGCGCGCGCCTGGAGATTCCTGACACGCCCTGACAGGTATCGGCCTATGCTGGTAGGCCGATGCGAGCCTCGCGCCTCGTCACCCTGCTGCTCCTGCTGCAGAACCGCGGCAGGCTGACGGCTGCCGAGCTGGCCCGCGAGCTCGAGGTCTCCGAGCGCACCGTCCACCGCGACGTGGAGGCGCTGTCGGAGGCCGGTGTGCCCATCTACGCGGAGCGCGGACCTCACGGCGGCGTGCAGCTGGTCGACGGCTACCGCACGCGGCTGACGGGCATGACCGCGGACGAGGCGGAGGCCCTCTTCCTGTCGGGCCTGCCGGGTCCGGCCGCAGAGCTGGGCCTGGGCACGGTCATGACCGCGGCGCAGCTCAAGGTGCTGGCTGCACTCCCCGGGGAGCTGCGCGCCCGGGCCTCGCGGTTGGTGGAGCGCTTCTTCCTGGATGCCGCCGGCTGGTTCCACGGGTCCGAGCCCGTGCCCCATCTCAGCACCCTGGCCCAGGCGGTGTGGGATTCGCGCGGCGTGACGATCGACTACGAGCGCGGCGACATCCGCGTCACGCGCGAGATCCAGCCGCTTGGCCTGGTCCTGAAGGCCGGAACCTGGTACGTCGTGGCGCTGTTCGAGGGGGAGCCGCGCACCTACCGCGTCTCGCGGGTGGCTGCCGCCACCCTGCACGACGAGTCGTTCGAGCGGCCGGAGAGCTTCGACCTGGCCGGCTTCTGGGCAGAGTCGAGCGCGGCCTACGAGCGCGAGATCGAGCGGCTGCCAGTGACCGTGCGGGTGCGCCCCGGCCACATCGGCCAGCTGGCCGACTTCGTGGGAGGCAGGGTGGTGGAACGGGCCGAGGTACTGGACGAGCCGGATCCCGAGGGCTGGACCCGCCTCAGGCTCCGGCTCGACTGGCCCGACGAAGCGCCGGGCCGGCTGCTGGGGATGGGCGGCGACCTGGAGGTCCTGGACCCGCCCGACGTGCGTGAGAAGCTCGTGGCTTTGGCGAGCGGCGCCGTCGCCCGCCACGCCACCCCAGCGGGCTGAAGACTCCCTCTGGCTAGAGGCCGCGCTCGCCCCGGTTGATCCGGCGCGGCACCGACCGGCTTCCCGCATGCCATCGGATGTCACGCGGCCGGTTGTCGAGCAGCTGCCTCACCCGGAGCAGCTCCTGCACGGAGCGCTCCCGGTCATCGATCACTGACTTCAGATACTCCTGGAACAACATGGAAACCGGTCCTACCCTTCCGCTGTCGGCTATGCCGACAAGGTAGCGGCCGTTCCTGACAGTTCCTGTCAGGTATTCCGATTGGCATTTCTCGGTGCGGCCGATCTCTCGGGCAATTTCGCTCCGGATGCCAGATACCCGCGCCGAAAATGGCGGCCGATGCGGTGTGATCCGTCACCGCACGATGGTCAGGGGTGCAGGGCGCTCCGCAGTGCGTCCGCCTGGGTGGCGAGGACGGCCGCCGCATCGGCACTGAGCCAGCGTGGGCTGAGGCCCATCGCCTGGTTCGCCAGCGCCTGCAGCTGGGCCGCCGCGGCCGCTGTCTGGCCGGCGGCCATGAAGCGGTCGACGCGCGCCAGGCGATCGGCCAGGAGCGACGTCTTGGGTCCGGCCATGCCGTTGACCGTCGCCCACAGCGCAGCGGTTCCGTCCGTCGGGCCGGGCTCCGGATCGGGCTCTGGCTCCGGCTCAGGATCGGCGACGTCGTTGACGGTGACCTGCAGCTGGCAGTCGGCCGTCTGCGGGGGAGCGTCATCGTTGGCCGCGGTCACCGTCACCACGTAGCTGCCGGGCGCGGCCGATCCGCTGACGTGCAGGGTGGCCGTGGCGGTGCCACCGGCGGACGAAGCCGCCGTAACGCCCTGCACGGTGATCTGGGATGAGCCGGGTGCGGGCGATGCGCTGAAGCTGACCACGCGCCCGTCCGGATCGGAGCCGGTGAGGGAGGCATGGACCGGCGTGCCCTCGTCAACCGCCACGTCGGGACCACAGTCCGCCGTCGGCGGAGCGTTGTACGGCGTCGCGGCCGTCGGCGTGTTCGACGTGCCGAGCTGGTCATCGGCGAAGGCCCAATCGGCGACCGTGTCAGTGTCCTGCCCGTCCACGACGCGGTGACCGCCTGCCGGCACGAAGCCGTCATCGGGTCCCAGGACCGGGGCGTTCCAGAACCAGCGGTCACTGGGCCCGGTGTCGGTCACCGCCACGGTGTCTCGGACCGTCTCGGTGCCGGTGACGGCGGTGGCCGAGCCGAGGGATGCCGTCTCGACCAGCGCCAGGGTCTGGCTGCCGTTCTCCAGCGAGTCCGTGGGC
>DASSNI010000066.1:0-11616 GCA_035701385.1 Candidatus Limnocylindria bacterium
CGTCGTCATCCGCCAGTCGGCGGCGGCAGCGGTGGCGCGCACCGCGTCCAGGTCGGCGCTGCCGGTGAATCCGAGCTCTTCCAGCGCACGGCGGTTGGTCGTGTCCTCCGGCGGGTAGCCATAGCCCACGGTGCGCATCGACCCGTCGCAGGCGCGACGCAGCTCGTGGAGCACCGGGCGCGCGTCGGGAATGTTCTGCAGACCGACGTACGTCGTGGCCGCCGGCACGCTGCCATCCGCGAACGGCAGGGCGGCCGCGTCCGCGACAAGGCAGTCGACCGTGCCTGCGAATCCTGCCGCCGCCAGGCGGCCGCGGAGCCGCAGCATGGCCACGGCGCTCAGGTCGCTGGCCACGGTCGGCACGCCGGCGCGCGCCAGCCCCTCGACCAGCGCCCCGCGACCGGATGCGACGTCCAGCACCCACTCGGCGCCGATCGTCCGCTCGGCACACGCGGCCAGCAGCTCGTCGCGGCAGGCGCGCTGCTCGGCGCCGTACAGCTGCCGGTCGGCCGCGGCGAAGGCAGCAGCGGCTGCCGCCAGCTCGCCGCGTGCCTCGTGGACCATGCCGCGGAAGGCGAGGTCCGCACCGTTCAACGCGTTCAGTGGCGCATCCATCAGCGCGCGCTCTGTCTCCGGCTCGGCGGCCAGCGCATCGGCCAGTCCGCGGGCTGAGTCACGCCAGATGTCCTCAGCGTTGGGCGCCGCCATGATGGCCACGCCCTCGCGGACCTCGTAGCGCGCACCGCAGTCGGCGCAGCGAGCAAGGGCCGACAGGACGTCGTCCCCGTCGACCTCCGCCTCGGTCCACCGGAGCTCTCCCCGGCAGGTCACGCACACGAGCCTGGCCATCACCGCGCGCCGCATGCGCGGATGCTAGGACGTGAAGCGCCTCGCCTTGTGGGCCGGCCACTGCGGGGGCTCGGATGGAGCCGATGGCGTGGCCGGTCGCCGGGAGCGCAGCAGCCCGGGCGCGGATGCTGCCGGTGCCGCGGCGGCCTGGCGTGCCGCCGATCCATCGGCCTGGCCCTTCAGGAACTCACGCGCACGTCCTTGGATGGGATGGGTGGGTTTCATCGGCTCAGCCCAGCACCATCCAGGCGCACCTGGTGCTCTTGGTGACCGTCCTGTTGAGGTAGATCTTGATCTTGTCGCCGGCGGGGTCGGGGACCACCGCCCGGACGTACACGCCGTCCCGATTCGAGTTCAGCACCGCGAAGGCGAAGGCGCTGACCCCGACGCCGCCCTGCACGTTGATGGTCTTCGTCTTCGTGCCGGCGTTGAAGGTCGTGCGGCCGGCCTTGGTCATCTCCATCTTTCCGTCGACGAAGAGCGCCGTGCGGCCGCGCTCGGCACCCGCCCATACCCCGGTCTGCGCCGTCGGCGCGGGCGGGAAGTCGTTGCCGGACCAGCCCTGGATGCCGGTGCCGTCGTCCACGTCGCCGGTCACCCCGACGAAGCCACCCGACCCGTAGACCCCGAAGATGCCCGTGCCGAACACGCCGGCTCCGTTGGACGCGGTGCCCCACACGCCGGTGCCCTCGACGGCCTGTCCCTTGACGCCGACCGAGGCGATGCTCAGCTCGGCCACGCCCTGGACGGCGGTCTCGTCATCGGCCTCCGGCACGGTGTCGGTGCTGTTCGCCACCAGCAGCGTGGCCTCGCTGGCCGTCGACGTCAGCGAGGTGGTGGTGCCGGCATCGTTCGCCTGGCCCAGGATCGCGTTGTCGCCGGTATCGGCCGATGCAAGGGCCGGCCTGCCGGCCGCGTGGAGCACGAAGCCCCCGATGCCGCCCAGCGCAGCAGCCAGCATCTGGCGTCGCGAACGCGACTTCACCTCGATCGTGGATGTGGACTCGGCAGCCATGGCTCCCTCCCGCGCGGAGAGCCGGTGCTGCTGGCGCAGCCGCGGGGCCGGTCTCCGCTTGCTCGCATGATCGCGCGAACGTGGCCCGGCGTACAGGGTTCTGCGACTGGCGGCGCCGTGGAAAATGGCAGCGTGGCAACGGACCCGCCTTCCCAGCGCAGCGGCGATCCGGACTGGGCCGAGTTCCTGACCCACCCGGACACGATGTACCGCCGGGTGCGTCACGTGCTGAGCCGCATTCCCAGCAATCCCCGTTGCCGCCTGTGCGCGGCTCCGTTCGCCGGGCCTGGCGCGCCGGTCATGCGGCTCATCGGCAAGAAGCCGTCCGACGCCAACCCGAACTACTGCACCTCCTGCGCGAACATCCTGATCAAGCAGCGGGGTGGCGCGGAGGTCGAGGCAAGCGTCCTGTTCGCCGATATCCGCGGCTCGACGGCGCTGGCCGAGAAGATGTCGCCCACCGCCTTCAGGGACCTGCTGGACCGGTTCTATTCGACAGCATCCGACCTGGTCTTCCAGCACGACGGCATGGTCGACAAGTTCGTGGGCGATGAGCTGGTGGCCACCTATCCCCCGATGATGGGGATGGATCCCGGAGCCACCCGCGCCATCGGTACCGCGCGAGACCTGCTGCTGGCCACCGGCCATGGCGATCCCGGTGGCCCATGGGCGCCGGTTGGCGCGGGCGTGCATGCCGGGCGGCTGTGGTTCGGCGCCATCGGCGATGGAGCGCACATCGAGCTGACCGTGGTGGGCGATGCGGTGAACGTCGGCGCGCGGCTGGCTGCCCAGGCCGCAGCGGGGGAGATCCTCGTCTCGGCGGTGGCCGCCGAGGAGGCGCGGCTCGACCCGGCGCTCGAGCGACGCACCCTGGAGCTGAAGGGCAAGGAAGAGGCGATCGAGGTCGTGAGCGTGCGTGTCAGCCCATCCGCCGGGGGTGGTGCATCTTGACAACACCCGTACGGTAGTCATCCAGCCGCAGCCCACTCGGCTATCGACAATCGAAGACGTGCCCAGGAGTGATATGCGAGTGAGCCTCCTGTTGCTGCGCGATCTCGAGTGGCTGGCACTGATCCTGTGCCTGATCCTGCTGACGTTCCTGGTGCTTGCCGCCGGGCGTCCACAGCGTCGCGGGCGGGACGTCGACCCGTGACCGGCGTCCGCGCGTTCCGCCTCCACTACCGCGACCTGTGGGTGGATGTCCGACTGTACGAAGTGAATGGCCGATGGCTCGCGTCGGCCGATACGCCCGACGGCCCCAGCCTGCGCACCGGCTGGACCGCCCGCGGGGCGATGGCCGAGGCGCTGGAGCCGTTCGACGGCATCATCGAGCAGCTCATCAGCACGGCTCCCGCCGACCTGGCGCGCCCCTCGTTCCGCGACCGCTTCGGCCCCGATTACTGAGCGGTTACTGACCGGTTACCGACCGCTTACTGGGGCGCCGCCACGTACTTGAACTTGATGCGTGACCCGGTCCCGGCGAACGGCCCCTCGCCGCGACGATGCACGTCGACCAGCACCGGCATCAGGGCCGGGTACTCGCCGTAGGCCTCGCGGTAGTCGCGGTTCGTCCGCCGCAGCGCCCTGGTCAGCAGGGCGGAGAGCTGCGCCGCGAACTCGGGTGAGGGATCGTCGCGGAGGAGCTGGATGGCAACGTGCGGCCGCGTCTCCCCGGGACGCTCTTCCACCACGGAGAGCTGCCAGCTGAGCACGCGGGCCGCCACGGATGCATCGGCGTAGATGGCGTCGGCGATGTCCTCGGGGTAGATGTTGGCCCCCATCACGCTGACCGTGCCGTCCCTGCGCCCGAACACGTAGAGGTACGGCATACGGATCAGGCGCCGGTGGGAATACGGCACGAGGTCCTCCGGCCGGATGCCGAAGTCCGCCAGGCGGGCGCGGAGCTGGTCGTCGCGCAGGACGCCGCCCTCGTCGTGCGGGTTGTAGCGGACCTTGGGCAGCAGCGTGCCGTGGCGGCTGACGGTGAACAGCAGCTCGCGGTTGGCGTTGGTGGCGATGTGGTGGAAGAAGGGGTTGTACTGGAAGACCATGGGACTGCGGTCCGGCTCGCCGAACAGCGCCTGCGCAACGTCGCTGCGCTCCCGCGCCAGCCGCCGCAGCGCGATGGTCACCGGTGTCTCGGCAGCCAGGCCGATCTCGACGTCGGTGACGCCGTAGCCCGAGTACACCGAGCGGAAGTGACGCAGCAGGTAGTCGCGCAGCGCCTCCGAGTTGCCCTCGCCGCCCAGCAGCGCCTGCATGTCGAACTTCGCCCACTCGATGCCGCGGCGCTCGCCCTCGTCCAGCAGGACCTTCAGGAAGGGCGGGTAGCCGACCACCAGGTAGCGGTAGTTCGGTCCCAGCTCGATCAGCGTGTCGAGCACTTTGTCCAGGTCCGGCCCGGTGGCCTTGACGAGGCCGCGCTTCTCGAGCGCAACGGCCATCGTCAGGCCCGTCGCCCAGGCGCCCATGGAGAAGGTGTTGAGGATGACCAGCGGCTCGTCGCCGAAGGTGTAGCGAGCGAAGAAGGCGATCATCCGTCGCACGTGCAGCCGCTCCTCCTCGGAACGCGCCCAGTTGTACGGCTTGCCGGTCGAGCCGGAGCTTTCGTCCAGCGTGGTTCCCAGCAGCGGCAGCCGGCCGTTGAGGCACCGCTGGGAGAGCGGATAGCGGTCGGCGTACGACTTCTTGTCGGTCTCCGGCAGCTCGTCCAGGCTCCGGATGCGGTCCGGATCCACGCCGGCTTCGCGCAGGTGGGACCGATATGCCGGCACCTCCCTGGCGGCTCGCTGCGCGGCACGGATGGCACGTGCCAGCGAGAAGGCGTCGGCCGGTCCCGGCGGCATGACCTCCAGGAACCACTGCAGGGCGCCGTAGCGCTTGCCGATGCCACGCAGGGCGAGCGACATGGCTCCCTGCTGGATGGGTCCGGGCAGGCGCCGCGGCTGTGTCGTTGCGGGTACGGCCAGGGCGTCGGTCTGGGCGTCGGTCTGGGCATCGGTTTGGGCGGTCATGCGGCGCACAGTACGCGACCCGCACAACGGTCAGACTGCGGTGCCCCTGCGGGACCGCTCTGGCTGCCTCCGTGCCGCGGATTCCCGCCCCACGGGAGCAACGAACAAGAAGGCCTCACACCTTGCCGCGGATTCTCGCCGGACGGGAAATCGCGTCAAGAAGGGGGCGGAATCGGCGCCAAACCGCCGCTTCTTGTTTGTTAGTCCCGCCCCACGGGAATTTCCGACAAGGTGCCGCGGCGCCCGGCATTCGACCGGGCCACGCCGCCAATGGCCTGCGCCATCAGCCGAGCCGCAGCCGCGTCATCCAGGCCGGCGTCAGTGAGCTCTTCCCAGGTCCGATACCCCAGCGCCAGCCGCACGAGAGGCCGAACGCGGTCGGCTCTGCGGTCCGACACCAGTGCCGCAGTCAGCGCGTCCGCCCGCTCATTCAGCCGAGCATCGGTCGTGTGGGCCATCAGGGCGTCGAGGATCGGCAGCAGGTGCCGGTCCCTGTGGACCTTCTCCTGGAGCCTTCGATTCTGTCGATACCAGGCATACAGGCTGGCGAGCGTCGCCTGCAGGTTCTTCCACGGGTGCGGTCCGGCCATCGGCGGCGGTGGCGGATGCAGCTCGAGGAAGCGGCTTTGGCAGGCAGCGAACAGGTCCTGCGGGTCGGGGAATGAGTTGTACACCGTCAGCCGTTGCACGCCGGCGCGCCGCGCGATCTCGCTGACCGTGGTCTGCGCGGGGCCAACCTCCTCGTGCAGCGCCAGCGTGGCCGCAGCAATGCGTGCGCGCGTCGCGCGCTGGCGCTCGGCCCGCACCTTCAGGCGGTACGGCCGGCGCTTATGGCTTGACACTGTGTTCACCGAAAGAGTATACCCCACGTGGCTAATTAGTGAACACGGTGATCACTGAAAGGAGCGGTATCGCGAGTGCATACGACGCAGGTGCGGGCCCAGCCGGGGGAAGCGGGAACGATCGGCGGCCTTGGCGTGCGGTTCCTGGTGACAGGGGAGCAATCGGGCGAGCGCTTCAGCGTCGTCGAGCACCCCATCGGCCCGCGGGCCCTCGCGGCGCCGATGCACAGGCACGCGGATGAGGATGAGTACAGCTACGTGCTCGAGGGCCAGGTGGGCGCGCAGCTGGGCGATGAGGTCGTCCTTGCGCGTGCGGGCGAGCTTATCGTGAAGCCGCGCGGGCAGTGGCACACGTTCTGGAACGCCGGAGACACACCGGCGCGCATCCTGGAGATCATTTCGCCGGCTGGGTTCGAGCACTACTTCGCTGAGCTCATCGAGGCATTCGGTGGCGGTCGGCCACCCCAGGAGCAGCTAGCAGAGCTCCGAGCCAGATACCACCTCGAGGCGGACCCCTCCTCGGTCCCGGCGCTGATTTCGGCACATGGCCTGACATTCGGCTGAGGCCTGGCGGTCTTGGCCTGTCGCCGGCTGGTAGGCTGACGCCCCATGCCCAAGCGCGCGGCCCGAGTAACGCTCGCCTGCTTCGTCGTCCTGCTCGCGGCGTGCGTGGCCGCCCCCAGCGTCACCGAATCACCGGCGGGCTCCGCACAACCCTCCGAGGCGTCCCCGTCGACTGAAGGGACATCCAGCCCGCCAGCGTCGCCCCCGGCATGGAACCACCCCGCCGAGGGCCTGGCCGTGGTGAGGTTTCCTGATCCCGCCAGCCCGGTGAGCCACGTGTTCGTCATCGGCGCCGATGGCCAGGCGCAGCAGGTCACCGGCGTCAGCCGGGAATCCACCGGCGCGGACTATCCCCGCTGGTCTCCTGATCGGAGCCAGCTGGCGGTGGGCCCGGCGAAGATCGGTGCGACGCGCAACGAGATCGTGATCGCGAATGCCGATGGATCGGACGAGCGTGTCATCACCGAGGGCCTGAAGGCGTGGTGGTCCCCCGGCGGCACGCGGCTGCTGGTCGAGAGCTGGGACTACGTCAGGGATCTGCCCGTCCCGCTGCGCGTCGTCAACCTTGCTCGGCAGCGCGAGCGCGAGATCGCCGATGGCTTCAACGGGCAGTGGCTGGATGAGGGCACCATCGGCCTCCAGCAGGACACCTCGGTCTTCATGGTGAGCACCGGCGGTGAGGCCAGAGAGCTGCCGCAGCTGGCAGGCGCCGAACCGCACTGGTCGCCCGACGGCTCATCGCTCCTCTTCGTGCTCGAGGGCACCATCTACCTGGCCGATGCCGATGGCTCGGGCGCGCGAGCACTCGTCGACGGCTTCGCACCGGTGTGGTCGCCGGACGGCACCCGGTTCGCCTTCGGCGCGGGCATGAACGAGGAGGCGATACCGCTCCTGGCCGTCGCCGACCTGGACGGGAACGTCCACTGGTCCGGCGTGCCGGGATCGGACGTCACCTGGTCGCCTGACGGCACCCGCCTGGCTGCCGGCGTTCCGATCCCGGACACCACCGTGCGCGTGGTCGACGCGAGCTCCGGCCAGGTCCTCTGGGAAGAGGCCGGCATGCACCCCGCCTGGAGCTAGACCGCCGCCGGCGCCTCCGGCGGGGTTGCCGCGGGCGGAGCCGATACGGTGGCGGGCGCCATCGGGCTGCGCCACCGCCGCCAGGCGGCGATGGCGATGGCACCCAGCCCGAACAGCATCACGGCCAGCTTGGCCAGCCCGCCGATGACCGGCAGCGAGGTCACGATGACCACGACTGCGGCACCCGCGATGAGCAGGCCCAGCTCGGTCCAGCGCGAGGCTGTGGCTGACGTATCCCGCACGACCAGGCGGCTCAGCGCGAAACCGACCACGAGATCGGCCAGGAAGGCGACCGCGATCCAGAACCCGAAGCTGCCCAGGAAGAGGCCCAGCAGCGCCGCGATGATGTCGATCGCCGCCAGTGCGCCGAGCGAGAGCAGGCCAAGCACGATGGCCAGCAGCACCGCCACCAGGATCACCACGATCACGAAGGCGATGAAGCCGATCCAGGCCAGGAAGCCACCGCCCAGGCTGAGCAGCGGCTGCGCGCGGAGCGTCTCCTCCGGCCGGCGCAGCGCGCGCGGCCAGAGCAGGAGCAGCAGCGCACCCAGCACCACCAGCACGACGAAGTGCCGGACCGCGTCCAGGATGCGGTCGCCGGTGGTCTGCGGCTGCGGCACGTTGCCGTCGCCCTGGCCGATGCGCATGTTGTCGGAGCCACTCACCGTGCCCGACCTGCTGTACGTGCCCGCGGTGCCCTCCACGTTCCCCGCCACGTTGCCGCTCAGGGTGATCGTTCCGCCGGAGGCAATGAGATCGCCGCCGATGTCGCCGCCTACGGTGACCTGACCACCGCTGATGACCGCGTCCTCGCCCACCGGACCGCTGACGTTGAGCTGGCCGCTGCCGCTGCGCAGGTCACCCTCGATAGTGCCGGCGATCGTCACCGTCCCGGCGCCGACGTTCACGTCGCCGCTGACGTCGCCGTTCAGTGTCAGCGTGCCGGCGAAGACCGTCAGGTCGCCATCGACATTGCCGTCGACCTGGACGGTGCCGGCGAAGACGTAGAGGTCGCCGCTCACCGTCTCGGACGCAGGGACCGTGACGGTGTCACCGGTGCGCAGCTTTCCGTCGAGCAGCCGCGTCTCGGCACCCATCACCAGCGTGGCCGCCAGCGCGACCAGCAGGAGCGCTGCAGGCACGGCGAGTGCCCAGCGCAAGCCGCGATGCTTCGTATTCATGCCACCCAGCCTACTCCGCGTTCCGGAGGCGAGCCACTGCCGAACGGCCCGGATTGCCCGTGCCGCGTTGACGAACCTCCGATGATGGCCCCGATGTCACTCCCGGCCGACGCGCCCATCGACCGCATGGCGGCAGCCTGCCGCAGCGACGGTCGCATCCTGGGGCTGCTGCTCTACGGCTCGCGCGCGGCGGGCACGTCCGATGCGCACTCGGACATCGACTTCGGCGTGGTGGTGGCCGATGCGGCGCTGGCAGATGTCGTCGCCGACCGCGACAGTCTGGTGCGCGCCGTGGGCGAGGCGTTGTTCCTGGAGGACTTCGGCAACCCATCGAACATCCACGTGATCCTGGCCGATGGCGCCGCCTTCGAGCTCATCGTGCGGCCGATCGGCGAGCTGGTGGACGACGGCCCGCATCGGATCCTGCTGGACACCGATGGCTCGCTGGCCAGGGCGCTGACGGTGCAGCGTGCGCGAGAGCCGCAGGTGGCTTCGGCCGAGGATGTGAGGAAGCAGATCCTCTACTTCTGGCACGAGGTGGAGCACGTGGCAACGGCGATCGGGCGCGAACAGCTGCTGTGGGCGCACGGCGGGCTGGAGGAGATGAGGGCCATCTGCCTGCGCCTGGCGCGGGCGGCGGCGGGCGCCGATGCCGAGGACGACGAGCCGTATTGGAAGGTGGATGGCCTTCTGTATCAGGGGCTCCGCGAGCGGCTGCTGACGACCATCGTGCCGGCGCAGTCTGCGGACATGCGGCGGGCGGCGGGGGAGCTGCTGGCGGTGTACCGGTCCTTGGCGCGCCCGCTGGCCGAGCAGCACGGCCTGCCGTACCCACAACGCCTCGACGACCTGGTGTCGGCGCGGCTGGCGGCAGTGGCGTAGAATAATGGCTCCGCTGAGGTAGCACAAAATAATGACTGCCAGCCCAACGCCCGCCGGCTCTGGCCCGGCCGCCGCCACCGCCGCCACCGCCGCCACCGCTGCGCGTCCCATGACCTTCCGGGAGCGCCTTGCCGTGTGGCGCACCGTCTACAACACGGCCAACCTGCCGGAGGGGATGACCCATCCGCCCGACGCGATGAGCAAGTGGCTGGTCATCACCCGCGCGGCGGTGTTCAGCATGACCGCCACCTCGGGGCTGATCGGCGGGCTGCTGGCGGTGGGTGCCGCGCGGCTGGACGGCACGGTCCAGATCAACTGGCTGTTCCTGGTCCTGTCGGTGCTCGGCCTGGTCGTGGCCCACGCCGCCAACAACATGATCAACGACTACTTCGACCTGGAGGGCGGGGTCGATACCGAGGGCTACGTCCGCGCGCTGTACGCGCCGCATCCGATCCTGTCCGGCTGGGTCAGCAAGCGCCAGCTGGCGACAGCCATCCTGCTGTGCAACGCCATCGACCTGGCGATCATGCTGTTCCTGGCCTCCCAGCGCGGGCCGCTGGTCATCGTCTTCGCGCTGGCCGGGCTGTTCGTGTCCGTCTTCTACGTGGCGCCGCCGATCCGGCTGAAGCACATCGGCCTTGGTGAGCCCGGCGTCTTCGTGGTGTGGGGACCGCTCATGGTCGCCGGCACGTTCTTCGTGGCCACCGGCACGCTGCCGGCCTGGGTCTGGCTGGCGTCACTGCCCTACGCGATCCTGGTGACCACCGTGCTGTTCGGCAAGCACATCGACAAGATCGAAGCCGATGGCGCCAAGGGCATCCGCACACTGCCGGTCATCCTCGGCGAGGCCCGGGCACGCGTCGCGGCCCAGGGGCTGATGATCGCGTTCTACCCGATCGTGCTGTTCGCCGCTGCCGTGGGGTTCATCGGCCCGTGGGTTGCGCTGGTGGTGCTGGCCATCCCGCGGTTGATCCAGGTGCTGCGCGTCTTCGGGCAGCCGAAGCCCGAGGTGCCGCCGCATGCCTACGTCGGCTGGCCGCTGTGGTTCGTGGGCGCGGCCTTCGTGCACACCCGTCGCGCCGGCGCGCTGCTGATCCTGGGCCTGCTGCTGAACGCGATCCTGCCGGTGGAGCTGCCCTGGGTCTAGCCCCGGGGCCTGGCGCGTAGCGCCCAACGGCACGCCAGGCGGGGACGTTCGGCACTGGTCGGTGGTCCGCGCCGGCTGAATCATGGCGAGCGAGGAGGCAGCTCGCCATGGATTGGTTCGTCATCGGGGTGAGCATCGGCGTCGGCCTGAGCATCGCCGGCGCATGGTCGACCCTTCTGCTTCGGCGCCAGGTGCCGGAGCTGGCCGCTGGCCTGCCATCGATCCGATTCCACCTGACCGCGGAGCTGATCGCATGCGCCGGGCTGCTGCTGGGCGGGATCGGCATGCTGCTCGAGCAGGCGTGGGGCACGCCCATCGCCGCCGTGGCGCTGGGCATGGCGCTGTACGCGACGACCAACAGCGCCGGCTACTACGCCGACCGGAGACGACGACCGGTGGTCATCGTGTTCCTGGCCCTTGCCCTGGTGATCGCGGCCGCCGTGGCGGCATTGCTGGTGAACCTGATCTGACACGGGCGGCACGATCCGTGCAGGCGCTTGCTCGCCATGGATGAGCAAGTCGTTCGCGAGCGCGTGCAGGCATTCGCCGATGCGCTGAAGGCGGGGGATATCGGCCGGGCCTCACAGGAGATGAGCGCCGAGCTGCAGCGCAACCTTGGCCCGGTGGTGGCCATGCTGCCGCTGCCGGTCAGCGAGGCCGTCACCGAGTCCCTTGATATGACGGGCACGGGGTTCCTGGCCGTGCTCAGGCTCACCGGCGAGAGCGGTGAGACGAAGCTCGAGACGCGCTGGAAGGATCGGGACGGGAAGCCGACCATGGTCGAGGCCAGCCACCTGACGGAGGAGCCCGCAGCCGTGGCGGCATCCGACGGTCCCGAGGAGGACGAGGCGGCCGGCTAGCCGGCGACCTGCTGCTCCAGCAGCCGCAGGCTCGCCCCGAACATGTCCGGGGCGGCCATCAGGGCAGTGACGGTCCGGGCGCCGAAAGGCGCCAGCGCGGCTGCCAGGGCCTGTCGGGCGGTGCTTCCCAGGCCGCTGGTCGACGTCTTACCGCAGCGGACGGAAGCCGTGCAGCGCTCGCC
>DASSNI010000067.1:0-5994 GCA_035701385.1 Candidatus Limnocylindria bacterium
GGTGATGGGAAGCCGTCCGATTCTCGACATCAGGCGCCCCCTACCACACGTAGCACAGGACTTCGCCGCCCAGGTTGAGCTTGCGAGCCTGCGAGCCGGTCATCACCCCGTGCGAGGTGGACAGGATGGCCAGCCCCAGCCCGCCCAGGACGCGCGGGATCTCGGTCTTGCGCGCGTACACGCGCAGACCGGGCTTGCTGATGCGCTTCAGCCCGGAGACGACCGGTGTGCGGCCCTCGACGTACTTGAGCTGGATGGTGAGCATCTCCTGCACGCCGTCCTGCTGGGTCGCGAACGACTCGATGAACCCCTCGTCGGTCAGGATTCGCGCGATCTCGCGCTTCATCTTCGAGGACGGCAGGGTCAGCTCCCGGTGCCGCGCCTGGCTGGCGTTGCGGATCCGGGTCAGCATGTCGGCGATCGGATCGGATGTGGTCATGGTGTGGTCTGTCTCTCCTCGGCGGTGGTTCGCGCCACGCGCTGCGTGGTAGGCGCCTGCCGCTGATGGGCCGATTGCGCGGCCGCTATGTGTCGGGCTGCCAGCTCGCGGGCTACCAGCTCGACTTGGTCACTCCCGGCAGCAGCCCGTCCAGGGCGCGCTCCCGGAAGCAGATCCGGCACATCGCGAAGCGGCGCATGTAGCCCCGCGGCCGGCCACAGATCGAGCAGCGGTTGTGCTGCTGGACCTTGTGCTTCGGCGGGCGCGCTGCCCTCGCGATACTCGATGTCTTTGCCACGTGGGTGGTTCTCCTAGCTGGCCTGGAACGGCATGCCGAGGAGCTGCAGCAGCCTGCGCCCCTCCTCGTCGGTCCTGGCGGTCGTCACGATGCTGATCTCCAGGCCGCGCAGGCGGTCGATCTTGTCGTAGTCGATCTCCGGGTAGACAAGCTGCTCGCGCAGCCCCAGGCTGAAGTTCCCGCGGCCGTCGAACGAGCGGGTGGCGATGCCCCGGAAGTCGCGAATGCGCGGCAGTGCCAGCCGCATGGTCCGCTCCAGGAAGTCGTACATCCGCTGCCCGCGCAGCGTGACCTTGGCGCCGATGGGCATCCCGGTACGCAGCCGGAACTGCGCGATCGAGCGCTTGGCGCGGGTCACGATCGGCTTCTGGCCGGTGATGGTCGCCAGGTCGCCGACCGCGGCGTCCAGCGCCTTGGCGTTGGCGATGGCCTCGCCCAGGCCGATGTTGACGATCACCTTGTCCAGGCGCGGGATCTCCATGGGATTGGCGTAGCTGAAGTCACGCTGCAGCGCCGGCACCACCTCTTCGTGGTAGCGCTGGCGCAGGCCGGCATACGTCGGCGGCGTGAAGGCCGCCTTGCCGTTGCCCTTGGCAGCGGCGCGCGCGGGAGGGGCCTCCGTGGCAGGTTCCTTCGCAGCCGCAGGCTTGCGGGTGGTGCGCTTCGGCTTCGTCTCGTCGCTCATCGGCTTGCCTCGATCTGCTCACCGCAGTGCTTGCACACGCGCACTCGCGAGCCGTCCTCGCGGACCGCCATGCCGATGCGCGTCGGCTTGTCGCAGCGCGGGCAGACCACCTGCACGTTGCTGACGTGCAGGGGCACCGGCAGGTCCAGGATGCCGGCGGTCTGGGTGCGCGAACGCGGGCGCTGGTGGCGCTTGGCCATGTTCAGTCCCTGCACCACGATGCCCAGCCCTCGCTTGGTGTGCTCGACGCGCTCGACGGTGCCGCGCTTGCCGCGGTCCTTGCCGGCCAGCACCAGCACGGTGTCGCCCTTCCTGACGTTCACTTACAGCACCTCCGGGGCGAGCGACACGATCTTCATGTAGTTGCGCTCGCGGAGCTCGCGGGCCACCGGTCCGAAGATGCGGGTACCGCGCGGGCTGCCCTGGGGCGTGATCAGCACCGCCGCGTTCTCGTCGAAGCGGATGTGGCTGCCGTCCGGGCGCCCGTACTCCTTGGCGGTGCGCACCACCACGGCCCGCACCACGTCGCCCTTCTTGACGCCGGAGTTGGGCAGCGCCTGCTTGACGCTGGCCACGATCACGTCGCCCACCTCGGCGGTGTCCGCCTGGGAGCGGCCGATGATCGTGATGCACTGCAGCGTCCGGGCGCCGGTGTTGTCGGCGACGCGCAGCCGGGTGTACTGGCGGATCATCTAGCCCACCAGCTCCTCGTTCGAGCCGCGCGCCACGATCTCGATCACCTTCCAGCGCTTGTCTGCGGACAGCGGGCGGCTCTCCTCGATGCGCACCGTGTCGCCCACGTGCGCCGAGTTGTCCTCGTCGTGGGCCTTGAACTTGGTCGACAGCCGCACCACCCGCTTGTAGATCGGATGGCGGCGCAGCCGCTCGACGCTGACCACCACGGTCTTGTCCATCTTGTCGGACACCACGCGCCCGACCTTGGTTCGTCTCTTTCCCTGCATCAGCTGGCCTTCTCAGCGTCAGCGGCTGCCTCGGCGGCATGCTGGCGCTCGGTCATGACGGTCAGGATGCGGGCGATGCGCTTCCGCGTCGCCGGCAGCCTGCTGTAGTTCTTCTCCTGGCGGGTGGCGAGGTCGAAGCGGACCTTCCACAGCTCCTGGCGGGCGTCCACCAGGGCCGCCTCCAGGTCCAGGTCCGAGAGGCGCCGGATCTCACTGATGTCCATGCTCGAGTCCTTCCTTGACCACGAACTTCGTGGAGATCGGGAGCTTGTGGCCGGCCAGGCGCATCGCCTCGCGGGCGATCGGCTCCGGCACGCCGGACATCTCGAACATCACCCGGCCCGGCTTCACCACGGCCACCCAGTGGTCGGGCGCGCCCTTGCCGGATCCCATCCGCACCTCGGCCGGCTTCTTGGTGACCGGCTTGTCCGGGAAGACCCGGATCCAGATCCGGCCACCGCGCTTGATGTGGTGCGTCATGGCGCGCCGTGCGGCCTCGATCTGGCGGCTGGTCAGCCAGCACACCTCCTCGGCCATCAGGCCGAAGTCGCCGAAGCTCACGGCGGTGCCGCCCTTGGCCATGCCGGCCCGGCGGCCGCGCTGCACCTTGCGGTGCTTGACGCGCTTTGGCATCAGCATCGGCTCAGGCCTCCTCTCCGGCGCTGGCCTGCTCAGCCGGTGCTGCCGCAGGAGCCGATGCGGGCGCCGCGGCCGTGGCCGCGGCCTCCTCGGCGGGCGTCGACGCGGCGCGGGTCCGCCCACCACCCCGGGTGGGACGGGTGCGCTCGCGCGGCTCGGTGCGCGCCGACCCCGGGCGCTCGCCCAGCTGCTCGCCGCGGTAGATCCAGACCTTGACGCCGATGCGCCCGTAGGTCGTGTGCGCGTGCACCACGCCGTAGCTGATGTCGGCGCGCAGCGTGCCCAACGGGATGCGTCCCTCGCGGTCCCACTCGGTGCGGCTCATCTCGGAACCGCCCAGGCGACCGGATACCTGGATGCGCACGCCCTTGGCCCCGGCCTTGATGGTGCGCTGGATGGTCTGCTTGATCGCCTTGCGGAAGGCGATCCGCCGCTCGAGCTGCGAGGCCACGTTCTGCGCGACCAGCACCGCGTCGAGCTCCGGCTGCAGGATCTCCTTGATCTCGAGCTTGACCTTCTTGTCGGTCAGCTTGCCGACCGAGTTGCGCAGCAGCTCCACGTTGGCCCCGCCCTTGCCGATCACGATTCCCGGCTTCGCCGAGTGCACGGTCACCGTGACGTGGTTGATGCCACGCTCGATCTCGACCTGGCTGACGCTGGCGTTGGCCAGCTGCTTGCCGACCAGCTGCCGGATCCGCATGTCCTCCTGCAGCAAGGTGGCGTAGTCGCGATCCGCGTACCACTTGGCAAGCCAGGGCTTGATGATGCCGATCCGGAAGCCGTACGGGTGAACCTTATGACCCATCAGGCATCCTCCCGGTCAGCCACGGCGACGGTGATGTGGCTGGTCCGCTTCAAGATTCCGAAGTAGCGGCCCTGGGCGCGCGGCCGTCCGCGCTTCAGGGTCGGTCCCTCGTCGGCGGTGGCGCTCACCACGGTGAGCTCGTCGGCGGCGAGGTTGAAGTTGTTCTCCGCGTTGGCGGTGGCGCTCTTCAGCACCTTGGCGACGTCGCGGGCGGCGGCGTTCGGCAGGAAGCGCAGGATGGCAGCCGCCTCCTCCACCGGCTTGCCGGCGATGAGGTCGGTCACCAGCCGCACCTTGCGGGGGCTGATGCGGATGTACTTGGCCGTGGCCGATACGCGCATATCCGATTCCCTACTTCAGCGCCGTCGAGCGCTCGGTGGCCTTGCCGTGGCCCCGGTAGTGCCGGGTCGGGGCGAACTCGCCCAGGCGATGGCCGACCATGTTCTCGGTGATGAACACCGGCACGTGGCGCCTGCCGTCGTGCACGGCGATGGTGTGCCCGATCATCTGCGGGAAGATCACGCTGGCGCGCGACCAGGTCTTCAGGACCTTGCGCTCGTTCTTCTTGTTCATGTCGTCGATGCGGCCGAGCAGGCGCGCCTCGACGAACGGGCCCTTCTTCAGGGAGCGGCTCATCGAGTTCTCCTAACCCCGCCCATACCGACGGCGGACGATCTGCTTGCTGGTCGTCTTGTTCTTGCGGGTGCGCAGGCCCATAGCCTGCTTGCCCCACGGCGTCTTGGGCGGCATGCCGGTCGGTGACTTGCCCTCGCCACCGCCGTGCGGGTGGTCGTTGGGGTTCATCACCACGCCGCGCACCTGCGGCCGGCGGCCCATGTGGCGGCTGCGGCCCGCCTTGCCGATGTTCTGGTTCTCGTGGTCCAGGTTGCTCACCTGGCCGACGGTGGCCATGCACTCGGCGCGCACGCGGCGCACCTCGCCGGACGGCAGCCGGATGGTGGCCATGCCACCCTCCTTGGCCAGCAGCTGGGCGCTGCTGCCCGCCGAGCGGACGATCTGCCCGCCGCGCCCCGCGACCAGCTCGATGTTGTGCACCTGCGTGCCCAGCGGGATGCGGGACAGCGGCAGCGCATTGCCGGTGCGCGCCTCGGCATCGGGGCCTGAGACGACGGTGTCGCCGACGCCCAGGCCGTGCGGCAGCAGCATGTAGCGCTTCTCGCCGTCGGCGTAGTGCAGGAGGCCGATGCGCGCCGAGCGGTTCGGGTCGTACTCGACCGTCGCGATCCGCGCCGGCACCCCGGGCTTGTTGCGCTTCCAGTCGATCACCCGGTAGAGCCGCTTGTGGCCCGAGCCCTGGTGGCGGACGGTGAGCTTGCCCTGGCTGTTGCGACCGGCACGGCGGACCAGCCGCTCGGTGAGCGGCTTGTGCGGCTGATCGGTCGTCACCTCCTCGAACGTGGCGCGCGTCATCTGCCGCAGGCCCGGGCTGGTTGGTCGATAGCTGCGAAGTGGCATGGTTCCTATACCGTCTCGAAGAGCTCGATCTTCTGGCCGTCGGCGATGGTCACCACCGCCTTGCGCCAGCCGGGGACGGTCCCAAGCTGCCGGCGGCCGCGGCGCTTCTGCTTCGGCTTCACCGTCAGCACCCGCACGCCCAGCACGTCCACCTTGAACTGCTGCTCCACGGCGGCCTTGATCTGGAACTTGTTCGCGTCACGGGCGACGGCGAACGTGTAGTTGTTGCGCTCCGTCTCCATGACGCTCTTCTCGCTGATCACCGGCCGCAGCAGGACGGCCTGCGCGCTGAGGGTCATGCGTACGTCTCCTCGGCGCGGGTCAGCGCGTCACGGGTGAAGACCACGGTGTCGGCCTCCAGCAGGTCGACCACGTTCAGGCTGTCGGCCAGGATGACGCGCACCTCCGGCAGGTTGCGGCACGAGCGCTCGACCACGTGGTCGCGCGCGGCCAGCACCACCAGCACCTTGCCGCCGGCATCCCAGGCGCGCAGCCGATCGGCCACCGCGCGGGTGCCGATCTCCTCCAGGCCGAAGCCCTCGACCACGCGCAGCGCGCCATCACCGGCCTTGGCGCTCAGCACGCCACGCAGCGCCGCACGGCGCATCTTGGTGTTCATCTTCTGGTCGTAACCGCGGGGATGCGGTCCGAAGACCACGCCGCCGCCGGTCCACTGGGGCGAGTTTCGGC
>DASSNI010000068.1:0-3690 GCA_035701385.1 Candidatus Limnocylindria bacterium
ACCGGCAGGGAAACCAGGGCAACAGCCAGCAGCAGTGCCACCACCGGCGGCACGCCACGGCCGGCTCGATGCAGTGCTCGGGCGGGCATCGTCCCGCAGGATACGTTGGCAGCCGCTGTGCGTAAAGGAGGGCCTTGTCGAGAACGGACAAGTTTGTTAGCATCGTTAACCAATGCCCCCCGCCAGCTCCGCCATGTCCTCCGCTACCCCCGCGCTCGGTTTGGCGCGCCTGTTCGCAGCCTCGTTGCCGCCCCGGCTGCGCGTCCTGCGACGGTCGCCATCCGGCGAGCAGGCGCCTCGCGCGCCGGGCGGTGGCGGCCGCTTCCGGCGTGGTTTCAGCGCGCTGGCGCACCGCAACTACCGCCTCTACATCTCGGGGCAGATCGTCAGCCTGATCGGCACCTGGATGCACTCGGTCAGCCAGCCGTGGCTCGTGCTCCTCCTCGGCGGCTCACCCATCCAGCTGGGCATCGTCCTCGCCCTGCAGTTCGCGCCGCCCATGGTGCTCGCCCCGCTGGGCGGCGTGCTCGCCGATCGCGTCGACAAGCGCAAGGTCCTGATCGGCGCCCAGATCGGCGCCATGCTGCAGTCGCTGCTGCTGTTCGGCCTCACCGCGGCCGGCGTGGTCGAGATCTGGCACGTCTACGTGCTGGCGCTGCTGCTCGGCGCCGTGAGCGCGGTCGAGATGCCGGTCCGCCAGGCCTTCGCCGCCGAGCTCGTGCCTCGCGAGGACCTGATCAACGCCATCGCGCTCAACTCGGCCAGCTTCAACGCCGCTCGCGTCATCGGTCCGGCCGTCGCCGGCGTCACGCTGGCCCTGTGGGGACCTGCCGTCAACTTCGGGATCAATGCGGTGAGCTACCTCGCCGTGCTGGCCGGGCTGTGGCTGATGAACCCCGCCGAGCTGTACCGGTCACTGGTGGCGCCGCAGGTCGCATCGGTCCGCTCGAGCGTGGCCGAAGGCGTGCGCTTCGCGATCAACACGCCGAGCATCCTATGGCCGCTGGTGCTGCTGTTCGGCGTGGCGCTGTTCGGCATGAACTTCCAGACGCTGCTGCCGCTGTACGCCCGCAACCAGATGGGCATGGACGCCGGTGGCTACGGGGCGCTGTACGCGGCCATGGGCGTGGGCTCGCTGTGCGGCTCGCTGTGGCTTGCCTTCTCGGGCAGCCGTCGAGCGCTGGCCCGGCTGATCCTGGGCGGCGGCGCGGTGTTCGTCGTCTTCCTGCTGCTGCTGGGCCTCTTCCCGGTGCCGATCGCCGCGTTCCCGACCATCGTCGTCATCGGCATCGCCTCGATGCTGATGGTCAACACCATCAACGTCACCATCCAGAACGGCGTGACTGACGAGCTGCGTGGCCGCGTCATGTCGCTCTACGTGCTGGTATTCGCCGGCTCGGCACCGATCGGCGGCCTGGTCGCCGGCACGCTCGCCGAGCTGTTCGGCGCGGCCATGGCCTTCGTCATCGGCGCGGTCATCTCGGCCGGCGTCCTGGTGCTGGTCGCCTGGCAGCTGATCTCGACCGATGCGCTGCGCAACGTCGGCCGGCCGGCTGCGCCGCCGGCCCGTGTCGATCCCTCCCCGACCGATACCGAGCATCGACGGGCGGCCGGCGCCTGACGAACGGATGATGAGGACCGCGTGAACGTCCCCGCCCGCGTGCGCCACGCCTCGGCCGCGCTGCGGGTGCGCAACTACCGGCTGTACTGGATCGGGCAGGTCATCAGCCGCGTCGGGACCTGGATGCAGCAGGTCTCGCTGCCGTGGCTCGTGCTGGCGCTGGGCGGCTCGCCCATCGAGCTGGGCATCGTGGCCGCGCTCGAGTTCCTGCCGGCCATGCTGCTGGCTCCCTTCGGCGGCGTCTATGCGGATCGGCTCGACAAGCGCAAGGCCCTGCTGGTGACCCACTCGCTCGCATCGGCCCAGGTCATCGTGCTGTTCGTGCTGACCGTGACCGGGGTCATCAGCATCCCGCTGATCATGGCCCTGTCGTTCGCGCTGGGGCTGGTCAACGCCATCGACATGCCGCTGCGCCAGGCGCTTGCCGCCGAGCTCGTGCCGCGCAACGTCCTGACCAACGCCATCGCGCTCAACTCGATGGCCTTCAACGCGGCCCGGGTGGTCGGCCCGGCCGTCGCCGGCGTCACCATCGCCATCGGCACCCGGCTGTTCCACACCGCTTCGGCAGGCGTCGCCTTCAACCTGGCCATCAACGCCGTCAGTTTCTCGGCGGTGCTGCTCAGCCTGTGGTGGATGGACCCGGCCCAGATCCGGCGGCCGCCACAGCCGGAGCGACCGGTGCCGGTGCTCGAGAGCCTGAGGGAGGGCGTCGCCTACTCCCTGCGGTCGCCGATCGTGCTCTGGGCGCTCGTGCTGCTCGGCATCATCTCGACCTTCGGCCTCAACTTCCGGATCCTGCTGCCGCTGTTCACGCAGCACGTGCTGCAGCTCGATGCGGACGCCTACGGCGCTCTCTACGCCGCCATGGGCCTCGGCTCGCTGGGCGGGGCGATCGCACTCGCCTTCATGCACGAACGGCGCGCGCTGGCGCTGATGGTCGGCGGCGGCCTCCTGTTCGGCGTGCTGGAGCTGACCCTGTCGTTCACCCGTGCCGTGCTGCCAGCGGTGCCGCTGCTGCTGGGCATCGGCTTCTTCTCGATGCTGATGATCAACACGATCAACGCCACGGTGCAGGCCAACGTGCCCGACGTGCTGCGCGGCCGGGTCATGGCGCTGTACGTCACGGTCTTCGCCGGCAGCTCACCCATCGGCGGGATGTTCGCCGGAGTCGCGGCCGAGAACTGGGGCGTGCCAACCACCTTCATGGCCGGCGCCCTCATCTCGCTGGCGGCGGTGGCCCTGGTCTGGTGGCGCTGGCGGGTGGCTCGCGGCGCGGGTCGGCTGGGCCGGACCCGGCTGGGCACCGGCGACCGCTACGAGGACCGCCCGGAGCGACAGGAGCCGTCGTTCAGCGGATGACGCGCTCCCCCGACTTCTGGCTGGCGCGCGGCTGCCGTGCCGGCAGCAGCACCTGCAGCTCGTCCAGCGCCATCCGGACCGATGCGCGCCGGTCGGCCGGCAGCGGCTCGATCAGATCGTGCGCCGCAGCCAGCAGGTCGCGTCGCATGGCGCCGGCGCGGCGCCGGCCCTTGGGCGTCAGCGCCAGCAGGACGCTGCGTCGATCCTTGGGGTCGCTGCGCCGCTCGATGAGGCCGGCCTGCACCATGGCACTCGCCAGGCGGGTGACCACCGGCGCGCTGACCAGCAGGCGCCGTGCAATATCGGCCTGCGCGGTGGCTCCCTCGGTGGCCACGATGCGCAGCACGTTGTACTGCTGGTAGGTGAGCTCCTTCCACGCCGGTCGGCGACGCGCATGAGAGAGCAGATGTCGCAGCACCGGACCGATCGTCGCGATCAGGCTGGCTTCCAGCCCTTCGTCCGTGCCCGCCTCACCTGCCGCTCGGGTCGATGTGACTGAGGTGGCCGACATCGCCATGGATCGTAGCACTCGGCCCTGGGTGATCCTGGGCCTGCTGTCCCTGGCCCACGCCGTCGTCCACGCCCAGAGCGCGCTGCTGCCCCTGATCTACCCGTTCGTGATCGCCGAGTTCCACCTGACCGCCGGCGACATCGGCCTGTTCATCGCGGTGACGACGGCCGTCGGCGGGCTGATGCAGTTCGCCTACGGC
>DASSNI010000069.1:0-4735 GCA_035701385.1 Candidatus Limnocylindria bacterium
AGCGCTTCCCGTCGACCTCCACCTCGACCGCCCGGTAGTGGGTGTCGCCCGTGGGTACGGCCAGGGCGGCGGCGGGCGACGGCTGGCCGGGCTCGGGTCCCTCGTCCTCGGTCCGCTGGGTGTACGACGGCGGATCCGACGCGGGGAATGACTCGGCGGATGCCTCCTCGACCACCGTCTGCGGCTGGTCGGGCACCTCGGCGGAGTGCACCGTGCCATCGGCATGGGTGTGCAGGCCATCCGTGAAGATGCCCCGGAAGTCGTCACGCAGCGCGGCGAGCGGCACGCGGTCCTGCGGGCGGCGGGGACCCGCCACCGACGGCTCTACAAAGTCGAGGGAGAGGCTGAGCGACTCGTTGAAGCTGGGCTCCGAAGACGCATCGGTGCGGAACAGGCCCTGCTCCTTGGCATAGGCCTCGACCCGCGCCACGGTCTGTTCCGAGCGCCCGGTCATGCGGAGGTAGCGCAGCGTCTCGTCGTCCACCGGGAAGAGCGTGGCGGTGGCTCCGAACTCGGGGGACATGTTGCTGATCGTGGCCCGGTCGGCCAGGCCCAGCCGCGAGAGGCCCGGCCCGTAGAACTCCACGAACTTGCCGACCACGCCGTGCGCTCGCAGCATCTCGGTCACCGTCAGCACCAGGTCGGTGGCGGTGGCACCCGACGGCAGCTCGCCGTCGAGCCGGAAGCCGATGACCGTCGGCAGCGGCTGGTACAGCGGCTGGCCCAGCAGCGCAGCCTCGGCCTCGATGCCGCCCACGCCCCAGCCGACGACACCAAGGCCGTTGACCATGGTGGTGTGCGAGTCGGTGCCCACCAGCGTGTCAGGAAAGGCGACCAACTCGCCGCTGGCGTCGGGCCGCGCGCTGACGACATCGGCCAGGAACTCCAGGTTGACCTGGTGCACGATGCCGGTCCCCGGCGGCACCACGCGGAAGTTGTCGAAGGCCTGCTGCGCCCAGCGCAGCAGGGCGTAGCGCTCGCCGTTGCGCTCGTACTCGCGCTCGACGTTGACGAGGAACGCCGCCTCGCTGCCGTACTGGTCGACCTGAACGCTGTGGTCGATCACCAGGTCCGCCGGCACCAGCGGGTTGATGCGGGCGGGGTCGCCGCCCATCTCTGCCACCGCGTCGCGCATGGCCGCCAGGTCCACCACGCACGGCACTCCGGTGAAGTCCTGCAGGATGACCCTGCCCGGCATGAACGGCAGCTCGTACTCCCCCGGAGCCGATGGATCCCAGCCCGCCAGGGCGCGCACGTCCTCGGCGCGGACCAGGCCATCATTGGCGGCCGCATGGCGCAGCGCGTTCTCGAGCAGGACCTTGACGGTGTACGGGAGCCGCGCGAGGTCGCCGGCGCCGGCCGCCTCCAGGCGGTGGTAGGCGTAGCTGCGATCGCCGACGCGCAGCGTCGCGCGCGCGTCCCGTGGGTCGATTGTGGGGGGATGGGTCGCCACGATGCGCCTCCTTCACGTCATCCGCGCCTCGCGCGGCGTGCGATGAGTCGGCGCCGGACGGGTGCGCCCGTCCCGGGTCGAATAGTTCGGTGATTATACGCTTGCTCGCTGGAGGATATGGCTCGTGGATATCCTGTTCATGCTGGTCCTGCCGCTGATCGTCCTGCAGATCGGCCTGCTGATTGCGGCGCTCGTCGACCTCACGCGGCCGGAGCGGCGGGTCCGCGGAGACAACAAGCTCATCTGGGCGCTGATCATCATCTTCGTCAGCCTCTTCGGGCCGCTCCTCTACTTCCTCATCGGGCGTGAGGAGACGTGACGACTCCCGACGCCCCGGCGGCGGCGATCACCTGTCGGGGGCTCACCAAGCGCTACGGCAGCATCACCGCCCTCGACGGGCTTGACCTCGATGTGCCGGCCGGCAGCGTGTTCGGCTTCCTCGGCCCGAACGGTGCCGGCAAGACGACGACGCTCCGCATCCTCACCTCCCTCGCGACCGCGACCTCCGGCACGGCGTCGGTCGGCGGCATGCCGGTCGGCGCGGGAGCAGCGAACCGGGCAGGGATCGTCGGCTACCTGGACCAGGACCCGCGGTTCTACGGCTGGATGCGCGGACGAGAGCTGCTGGCCACCGTCGGCGAGCTGTACGGCCTGCACGGTGCAGACGTGCGCACCAGGGTGGACGAGGTGCTCGAGGTGGTCGGCCTGGCCGATGCCGGCGGCCGGCGGATCGCCGGCTACTCGGGTGGCATGCGCCAGCGCCTGGGCCTGGCCCAGGCGATCCTCAACCGGCCGCCGGTGCTCCTGCTCGATGAGCCGGTGAGCGCCCTGGACCCGGAGGGCCGCCGCGACATGCTGGCCACCATTCGATCTCTCGGCGGCGAATCCACCGTGCTCTTCTCCACCCACATCCTCAATGACGTGGAGCGCGTGTGCGATCGCGTCGCCATCCTGGATCATGGCCGCCTGGTGGCCGAGGCCAGCGTGGATGAGCTGCTGAATCGTTACGCCACGGATGTCTACCTGGTCGAGCCGGAGGCGACGGAGGAGCTGGAGCGGGTGGTCCAGGCCCTGGGACGCGTTGAGGGCGTGATGCGCGCCTCGCCCGAGCACGGACGCGTCCGGGTCGCGGTCTCGGATGCCGCGGCGGCGAACCGCCCGCTCCTCAACGCCCTGGCCACCCTCGGCGTGCCGATCGCCGCGTTCGAGCGGCAGCGTCCGACACTGGAGGACGTCTTCCTGCAGCTGGTCGGGCGGGAGCGCGACGGGGCATGACCGGCTTTGCCGCGCTGCTGCGCAAAGAGCTGCTGGAACAGTGGCGCACCCGACGTCTGCCGATCGTGGCGATCGTGTTCCTGAGCTTCGGACTGGCCTCGCCGGTGCTCGCCAAGTACCTGCCGGAGATCGTCCGTGCGCTGGGATCCGGCAGCCTGACCATCCAGGTGCCCGAGCCGACGGCCAGGGATGCGGTCGACCAGTTCCTGAAGAACCTCGGCCAGGCCGGGATCCTGACCGCCATCCTGCTGACCATGGGCAGCGTGGCGAACGAAAAGGAGCGCGGCACCGCGGCCTTCATCCTTAGCAAGCCCGCCGGCCGCGCCGCATTCCTGGGTGCCAAGCTGGTCGCCATCGGCACCACCCTCCTCGTCAGCTTGGGGCTTGCCTCCATCGGCGCCTACACCTACACGGCGATCCTGTTCGGCGTGCCCCACGCCGGCGGCTGGGTGGCGATGACGCTGCTCCTGCTGCTGTCCCTCCTGGGCTACGCCGCTCTGACCTTCCTGGGCAGCGCCCTCACCCGGTCTTCGGTGGCCGCGGCCGGCATCGGCGTGGCCGGCCTGGTCGGGCTGGCGGTGGTCGCGGCGCTGCCGAATGTGGCGCGCTACACGCCGGTCGGCCTGGGAGGCATCGGCCTGGGGTTGGCCACCGGTGCCGATGCCGGTGAGCTCATTTTCCCGGTCCTTGCCAACCTTGCGCTGGTGCTGGCCCTGGTGACACTCGCCTGGCTGGCCTTCCGCCGGCAGGAGCTGTAGCCGCGATCGTCTACGGGTCGGTGCGCAGCCGCGAGTACGTCACCAGGTCGTGGTACGAGCCAGCGCGCCACTGCGCGGCGCGCTGGATGCCCTCGCGGACGTAGCCGGCCTTGTCCAGCGCGCGCTGCTCGGCCACGTTCTCCACGTCGGTCGAGGCTTCGACGCGGTTCAGGTCGTACGTGTCGAACAGGAACTCGGCCAGCAAGCGCTGCGCCTCCGCGCCCAGGCCCTGGCCGCGGGCCGACGGGTGCAGCTCGATGCCGATGTTCCACGCATCCGATTCCGTGCCTGGCCCGTAGTTCACGCGGTGCCAGCCGACGCTGCCGATCACCTCCCCGTCCGCGATCCGCTCCACCACCAGTATCCCGTTGCGCTCGTTGCGCAGCGGACCACGGGCGATCGCGTCACGCGGTAGGAGTTGCGGCTCGCCGCCGAAATCGTTGAACTCGGATTGCGCGCCAGCCGCCCAGCCGTCCAGCAGGTCGGCATCGGCCAATGTCAGGTCGCGGAGCCTGACGCGCACGTTCACCCCGCCGAATGGCTCTCGCTGGACACGAGCGCCTCTGCGAGGTCGGTGGGGCGCGACAGGAAGGGCGAGTGGCCGCCCGGCAGCTCGATCGGCGTGGCGCCCAGCTCCGCCGGAAGCGCGCGGCGCGCCCATGTGAGCCCGACCAGTCGGTCATCACGACAGACGATTGCTGCGTACTCCGCGCGTGGCCACGCGTCCAGCGGGTTGGGTTCGTCCCAGTAGCGCGAGTACTGACGGCGCAGCCTCATGGCGGCCCACTGTGCAAGCTCGGGAGGGCAGTCGTGGAAGAAGACTGGGATCGCGGCCGGAGGCTCCCACGCCGAGGACTCATCGTCGAAGAACGTCCTACCCGTGCTCAGGTCCCACGTGCTCGCATCGCTGTCGAGGGCGGCCTGCTCCGCAAGGCTCATCCCTGGCCGCCGCAGCACGGGGCACAGGAAGACGAGCCGCCGCACCGGCATCGCCGCGGCAACCAGCGGGATTACGGTCGCGCCGAGTGAATGCCCCACCAGCACCACGTCGCCCTCCGGCATCGCCGCGCGCACCACCTCCGCGTAGTCCGCCAACCCCTTGCCGGGTACGTCGATGGGCAGGTCAACGGCCAGCGCATGGTGCCCGCGAGCCTCGAGCTCCGGAGCGAGCAGCTCCCAGCACCAGGCACCGTGCCACGCGCCATGCACCAGGACGAACGTCGTCACGTGCGTACCGTAGCGCGAGGAG
>DASSNI010000070.1:0-2872 GCA_035701385.1 Candidatus Limnocylindria bacterium
GCCGCCTCGACCAGCGCCAGCAGCTTCTCGCTGCCTGCCTCCAGCGTGCGGGCGAACTTGGCCTCCTCGGACTGCACCTCGTCCAGGATGCGGTCGCGCCCATCGGCCAGGTGGGGGTAGGCGCCGCCCATGATGTCGATCACCGCCGCGCAGGTCTGCGACAGGAACGGCTGGGTGATCCCCATCAGCCGCCCGTGGCGCACCGCACGACGCATGATGCGGCGCAGCACGTAGCCGGCGCCCTCGTTCGAGGGTTTGACCCCCTCGCCGATCAGGAAGGTCATGGCCCGCGAGTGATCGGCCACCACCTGGTAGCTGAAGCGCTCGCTCTCCACAGTCTGCGGGTCGTGGCCGATGAACTCGGCCAGCCGGGCGATGATCGGCTCGAAGAGGTCGGTGCGGTAGTTCGAGTCCACGTCCTGCAGGGCCGATGCGATCCGCTCCAGCCCCATGCCGGTGTCGACGCTCCTGAACGGCAGCGGGGTCAGCGTGCCGTCGGCCGCGCGGTCGAACTCCATGAAGACCAGGTTCCAGACCTCGAGCCAGCGCGGGCAGTGCTCCGAATGGTCCGGGATGCACTCCGGGCCCTCGCTCAGCTCGGCGCCGCGGTCGAAGTGCAGCTCGCTGCACGGGCCGCAGGGACCGGTGTCGCCCATGCGCCAGAAGTTCTTCTCGTCGCCGGCGGCGATGTTCCCCCAGCGCACCAGGCGCTCGGGCGGCAGGCCGATCTCCTCGGCCCAGACGCGATGCGCCTCGTCGTCATCGGTGTAGACCGTGGCCGCTATGCGCTCGCCCGGCAGTCCCAGCTCATCGGTCAGGAACTGCCAGGCCCAGTGGATCGCGTCACGCTTGAAGTAGTCGCCGAAGCTCCAGTTGCCCAGCATCTCGAACAGGGTGTGGTGGCGCGGCGTGCGGCCGACCTCCTCGAAGTCGTTGTGCTTGCCCTGCACGCGCAGGCAGGGCTGCGAGTCGACCGCGCGCACGTAGTCGCGCTTCTCCTCGCCGGTGAGCACCCGCTTGAACGGCGCCATGCCCGAATTGACGAACAGCAGGGTCGGGTCGTCGCGGGCCAGCAGTGGCGCCGGAGGCACGCGCGTATGCCCACGCTCCTCGAAGAAGCGCTGGAAACGCTCGCGAATGTCAGCCGCGCCCATCGGCTCCATGTGGTCCTTCCCTAATGGCTCCCGTCACACGCCGAGAGCCGGCTCACCACCGGCTCTCCCTCAGCTGCGTGCTCGGTGGTATCGGCCGATCAGGCGGCACCCTCCGCCGCGGGGCCGCCCTGCGAAGCCGGCTCGTCCGGATGGACCATGCCCGCCCGCGCGATCTCGGCCGCCGCCTTGCCCTCGTTGATCGCCTCGTCCCACGCAGCCTTGCGGCCGTCGACGAACTCGCCGACCTGCTCGCGCATCTCCTCGCCGCTGGACGGCGCCAGCAGCAGCCCAATGGCCGCGCCGACCAGGCCGCCGATCAGAACGCCGGCCAGAAAGCTGCCGATCCCCGAGTCCTTCATGCGATCTGCTCGTCCTCACGCGTGTCGGACGATTGTACCGGCCCGCCGCGGGACAGCTCCCGCTCCGCCAGCCTGGCCAGCCGGCGCGCGTCGTTGGCCAGCGCCTTCGCGTCGCGCGCCACGGGACGCAGCGACAGGGCGATGATGATCACGCCCAGGCCGATGAGCACGGCACCCACCCCGACGCCGACCCGGAAGATGAGGACCGCGATGTCCATCAGGCGGCTACTCGCTGCCCGACCCGGACGGCAGCAGGGCCGCGAAGAGGAGCACCAGCAGCATGAGCAGCTGCGCCCCGATGCTGGCGGCCAGCACGTGGTAACTGCCGATGCGCAGCACGTCCAGGCCCGTCAGCCTGCCGGCGGCGTCGCCCAGCGCCGCGCCCGCCAGGGCGCCGGCCAGCAATGCCAGCGTCACGCGTCCCCAGCGGCCGCGAATCGCCAGGAATGCCGTCAGGTTGACCAGCGCAACGATGACGGTGAGCAGCAGCCATGGCGTCATCTCACCCCGGTCGGGCGATGCGCCCGCCACCCAGGCAGACGTCGTCCTGGTACAGCACCGCGGCCTGTCCCGGAGCGGGCGCCCACACCGGCTCAGCGGTCTCGGCCACGAAGCGGTCGTCCCCGACCAGGGTGATCTCGGCCGGGACCGGCGCCGCGCGATGCCGGATGCGGAGCTGCGCGTCGAAGCGCTCCGCCGGCGGCTCGCCGGCAACGAAGTGGCGCCCATCCACCGTCACCTGGCGTGCCGCAATCTCGTCGCGTCGGCCGATCACCACCGTGTTCGATGCCGGGCGCACCTCGCGCACGTACACCGCCTCGCCCAGCGCGACGCCCAGGCCGTGCCGCTGCCCGACGGTGTAGTGCGCGTAGCCGGTGTGCGTGCCGACCTGCGTGCCATCCGCGTCCAGGATCGGACCGGGCTCGCCGACGTAGCCCCGCCGCTCGTCCAGCAGGGCGCGGTAGTCGCCGGCCGGCACGAAGCAGATCTCCTGGCTCTCCGGCTTCTGGGCGGTGGGCAGGCCCAGGTCGGCCGCGATGGCGCGGACCTGCGGCTTCGTGAGGTCGCCCAGCGGGAAGACGGTGTGCGCCAGCTGCTCCTGGTCCAGCACCCACAGGAAGTAGGTCTGGTCCTTGTCCGCATCCGCCGCGGCGCGCAAAACGTACCGCTCGCCGACCTTGTCGACCCGCGCGTAATGGCCGGTGGCCACCCGGTCGGCGCCGTAGGCGCCCAGCCCGCGGCGCAGCAGCTCGTCGAACTTGATGTACTGGTTGCAGGCCTGGCACGGGTTCGGGGTGGCGCCGGCCAGGTAACCGTCGGCGAAGGCGTCGATCACCCGCTCCCCGAACTCGCGCTCCA
>DASSNI010000071.1:0-3020 GCA_035701385.1 Candidatus Limnocylindria bacterium
TTCTTCGTGGCCCTGACGCTGGCGGCGCACGGCGGCTGGGTGCTCGCCTCGCGAATCCTGCCGCCGTGGCGTTCGATCCTGGCCGGGGCAGCTCCTCTGGCCATCGCCCTGATCCCGATCCCTTTCATCGTGCAGCGCTACGGCGGCGGGTACGGCTGGATCGGCAGCATCACTCCCCTGGGCATGTGGAACGCCCTGAGCGACCTGGGCGGTGGCGCCCTGCTGGCCCTGCTGAGCCTTGCGATCATCGGGGTGGCGGCATGGCTGTGGCGACGCGACGCGCGGATGTGGCTGGTGCTGGCGACCTTCGCCGTGCCGATCCTGCTGACCGTGGGCGTGTCGTTCGTCAAGCCGCTGCTGCTGGCGCGCTACCTGGTGATCAGCCTGCCGCCGCTGGCAGTGCTCATCGGCCTGGCGGTGGGACGCCTGCGACCGTGGCCGACGCAGGCCGCGGTGGCAGCGGTGCTGGCGGCGACCCTGGTGCTGGCCCTGCCATCGGCCTACACCGACATTCACGGCCAGGACTGGCGCAGCCTGGGCGCCTGGATGGCGCCGCAGGTGGAGCGCGACGACCGCATCCTGATGCGCGGCTGGGGCCGGCGATCGGTCGACTACTACCTGCAGCGGGCCGGGCAGCGCCGCCTGCCGTATGGCATCTCGCGCCGGGCGGCCCTCGCCCGCGAGCCGCGCAGCAGGATCTGGGTCATCACCAAGGTGGGCCCGCGGCTGGCCGAGGACACGACGGTCTCGCTGCTTTCGGACCGCTACGAGATCACCGAGGTCCGCACCTTCGGCACCAAGGTGGTCGCCTTCTTGCTCACGCCTCGCATACCCGTGACGACCACGGCCTTCTGGTACGATCCGGCGGCTTCCATGCCGCCAGCCGAGAGAGACGGTGCGCGAACCGACCTCTGACCAGCCCCTGATGCGACAGCACCGTCGCCCCGGAGTGCAGGATCTGCTGCGCTCCCTGCTGCGCCCTTCGCGATTCGCGATCGTCGGCGTCGTCGGCATCGCCGTCAACGCGGTGGCGCTGCTGTTCTTCACCGAGGCGCTCGGCATCCACTACGTGCTGTCGGCGATCCTGGCCTCGCAGGTCTCGACGCTCCATAACTTCGTGCTGAGCGAGCTGTGGGTCTTCCGCGGCCACGACTCGCCGCGACACCTGCTGTTCCGCTACCTGGCCTTCAACGCGCTGAACGTGCTGACCCTGTTCGTCCGCGTGCCGGTGCTCATCGTGCTCACAGAGTGGACCGGCCTGCACTACGCCATCTCCAACCTGGTGGCCATCGGGCTGACCTTCGGCATCCGCTACCTGGTGGCCGACAACTGGATCTGGGCCGGCCGTGACGCACGCGACCAGCTGGCGGTGGGCGGCTGGTTCAACTACTCGGTCCACGACCTGGTGCAGCTGCGCTCACGCATCGCGCTGCCGGAGCTGGCGGCATTCAACGTGGCGAGCGAGGTGACGCCGGACATCGTCGTCGAGCGGCGGCGCTGGTTCGGCGGCTGGCCGAGGCGGCGGATCGAGATCGGCCAGCAGGCCGGCACGATCGCCTATCGCGAGCAGCTGGGCGCGCTGGGCGTGGCCTTCGACGTCGAGCTCGGCACACCGGTCAGGCTGCGCGCCAACTGGCTGCTGTCGTGGTCGCACCACGTGCTGTACACCAACATGGTCGAGCCGCTGCTGCGCTTCCTGCTGGTCAGCCGCGGGGCGGTGCTGCTGCACGCCGCCTCCCTCGACGCCGATCGCGGCGCCGTGCTGCTCTCCGCGCAGACCGACACCGGCAAGACCAGCACGCTGCTGCGGCTGCTCATGCAGCGCAGCTGGGCGTTCATGGGTGACGACATGGCCATCGTCTTCCCGGACGGCCGGATCAAGTCCTTCCCCAAGCCGATGACCCTGTCGCTGCACACCATGTCGGCCGTCAGCGACTCGGCCCTCCCGATCTCCGACCGGATCATGCTCGCCATCCGCAGCCGGGTGCACTCCAAGCAGGGCCGATCGATTGGCCACGCCATCGGCCGCATGCCACTGCCCGTGGTCAGCATCAACGCCGTCGTGCAGCTGCTGGTGCCGCCGCCGAAGTACCACGTCACCTCGCTGATCGACTGCGACATCTCGGACGAGGCGCCGGTGGACGCGGTCATCCTCATGGAGCGCGGCAAGCCGCTCACAGAGGAGCCGCCGCTCGACGTGGCGCTGGACGAGCTGCTGGCCAACACCGAGGACGCCTACACCTTCCCGCCGTTCAGCCGCTTTGCGCCGATGCTCGAGTTCGACGGCGCCGACGTCGAGGCGCTCCGCATCCGCGAGCGCGAGATCCTGCGCAGCGCCTTCAGCAGCGCCTGGCGACGCAGGCTGCGGGTCAGCGGCCACAGCTGGGCGCAGCTGATCCCCGACCTACTGGAGGGCAGGGCGGCAGTGACGCCCCCCGCGGCCAATGGAGCAGCGCCGGTTGCGCAGCGCGCGGACGGCTGGCGCGGGCTGCCGGCGGGCGAGGCGCCCCCCGCGCCCGCCAAGGGCTGAGCTAGCGCGGAATCGTCTTCACGCCTCCCGGCCGCCGCATGACGACGTCGCGGAAGCGGAAGAAGCGCCAGTAGATGCCGCGGAAGAAGCGCGTGATGCGCATGAACGGCCCCGCCCACCACGGCACCTTGACGTCGCCCCACTCCGGCGGGAACTCGTAGCCCCATTCCTTGAGGTACGGGCCGAACACCCACGCTGCTCGCCGAATCGCCTTGGGCGTGTACCAGCTGGCGAATCCGCGCTCGCGCCCCGGCGTCACGTTCGCCTGCGGCAGCGGCCGCACCGGGGTGATGCCGATGCGCCGCAGCACCGCGTCGAAGTCCTCGGCCAGCGTCTCGAAGCGCAGCACGGCGTCCATGCGCTTGTGGTCCAGGCTGCTCCAGGTGTCGTACGGGAGCCGATACCAGCGCAGGAAGAACGTCTCGAAGTCGGCATCGGTGCGCTGCACCCAGGCGTGGATCCGCCGCTCGATCTTGCCGGCGATCGACTG
>DASSNI010000072.1:0-7755 GCA_035701385.1 Candidatus Limnocylindria bacterium
GCTGGCGTGCGTCTGGCGCCGATCCCACGGGCAGCCGTCCGGCGCCCTGAGGCGAGCGGAGATGGCGGCCATGCCATGCGGGCTGGCCAGGTTGTCGAGCGGTGGCAGTGCGGGCAGCAGCCAGTCACCCCCGGCTAGGTCCGCGTCACCCAGCGATTCGAGGGTGCGCGGCTCACCATGCGGGAGCGATCGGATCGCGTGCGCCGGCGGGTAGAGGGCCAGCAGCACCTCCCGGGCGGAGCGGCGAGCGTGGCGGCCGGGCAACGGCTCGTCCGGACCGTCCCCGGTCTCGGCGGCGAGCAGCAGGAGCGGCAGCGAGGGGTCGAAGGCGACGGATGTCAGGCGGTGCGCCGCCACCACCTGGAGGCCATCGGCCGGATCGAGGCCGGCGGCCGCGAGGAGGGTGTCCAGCGACCGTCCGGCCACGGCCAGCGTCAGGCGGCGGTGGCGGGAGCGGCGAACTCCGTGTCCAGCCAGACGCCGGCTTCGCCCTTCAGCTGCTCCAGCCAGCGGTTGAAGCCAGAGCTGGAGACCTGGTCGCGCTGCTTCTGGGTCACGAACCGCCGATCGGCGGTGTCGTTCAGCTTGAAGATGTAGATCGCGCTGCTGGTCACCACCGGGTCGGAGATCTGGCCCTTGTCGGTCAGGGCGAAGATCGCCGCGTCACGAGCCGCGTCCAGCTGGTAGTGGATGACCCAGCCCAGCTCGCCGCCGTCGGCAGAGGTGGTGGCGTCGTCACTCTTCTCGCGGGCGACATCGGCGAACGAATCTGGATCGTCCTTGACCTGCTGTGCCAGCTGATCCGCGTAGTCCATGGCCGTCGCCCGACGCTCCACGACCTGGATGATGTGGTAGCCGAAGTCGCTGCGCACCGGGCGGCTGGTCTCGCCGACGTCCAGCTTGCCGGCGGCATCGGCGAACTCCGGCACGAAGGTGCTGCCCAGCTCACCCAGCGAGTACCAGCCCAGCATGCCGCCGCGCGAGCGGCTGCCCGGATCATCGGACTCCTTGGCCAGCTGGTTCCAGTCGGCGTCGGGCTTCACAGCCTGGCGACGCAGCTCCCGGGCCTTGCGCAGCGCGTCGGCCCATTCCTCGTCGGTGGCGGCCGTCTGGTCGTCGGCACCGGGCAGTGGGGCCACCAGCAGGTGGCGCACCCGGATCTTGGGGCCCGGCACGCCCTGGTCGTTGTCGATGCGGATCTGCGACACGTTGCGCTGCGGCTGATAGCGGGTCAACACGTTCGAGCCGAAGTAGTCCTGGAAGCGTTCGCGCAGGAGCTCCTGGCGCACGTAGTCGCGGTACGCGGCCTGGCTCACGGCGTTCTGCGAGAGCAGGTCCTCCAGGGTCGTGTTGTCGCTCGAGGTGCGGATGTCATCGACCTTCAGGATGTACCACCCCCGGTCGTTGCGGATGGGCCCCACGATGTCGCCGACCTCGGCGTCGGCGGCCGCGGTGAAGTACTCGCCAAACTGCGGGTCATCGGCCTGGATCCAGCCCAGGAGGCCGTTCTTGGTCTTGCTGTTGTCGTCACTCTGGTCCTTGGCCAGCCCGCCGAAATCGGCCCCGCCCTCGATCTGCGCCTTCAGGTCCTCGATGCGCTCCTTGGCCGCCTGCCAGTTCTCGTCGGTGGGCTCGTCGCTGGCCGAGGCGCCCTCGTCCTTCTTGGGGAAGGCCATGATCATCGACAGCTGCCGCCGCTCCGGGATGGTCATGCGGTTGGCGACCTCGGCGTCGACATCGGCATCGGGCAGGCTGATGCCCAGTCCGCCGGCGCGCTGGTCGAGCACCATGCCGGTCACCAGCGAGTCGGCGCCGGTCTGGGTGATCCCCTGGATGGCGCTCTGCAGCGAGCTGATCTGCTGGTTGATGAGATCGGCCCGCGCGCCACCGGCGCCGGTGCCACCAAGCTGGTTCGACAGGTCCACCGCCTGGGCCTGGATCTCGGAGCCGATGATGTTGATGCGGGTCACGATCGCCCCGCGCTCGACCGGTGCGCCACCCACCAACGCCGCCTGGCGCAGGTTGGCCTGGAAGAATGTGCTCCACGCCGTGGCCGCGAAGATGCCGACCGCCACCGCGATGGCCAGCGCGAATCCGGCCACGAGCAGCTGCTGGGTGCGCAGCTCGTCCTGCCAGCGGGGCCGATGCTTGCGGTCAAGGACCGGTCGGTTGCGGAATGCCATGCTCGGTTTCGCCTCGGAAGCACGCTGAACTGGGGTCGATCTCTACTGGGCGAGGCTGCATGCTAGCCGATGAACCCCCGTGACGCCACAGACGCTGGGCCCCTCAGGGGCGCACCTGGCTCAGCGTCGTCCGAAGGCCTCGGCGATCGCACGGAAGCGGAGCCGCACGACCATCAGCAGCGCCTCGCGCACGATGGCGCCCGTCATCTTCGAGCGTCCGGCCACGCGTTCGCGGAAGGTGATGGGCACCTGGGTGATGGTTGCGCCTCGCCGATGCGCCCACCACGTCATCTCGATCTGGAAGCCGTAGCCGCTGGCGTTCGCCTCGCGCAGCCGGATCGCCTCCAGCAGCTCGCGCCGCCAGGCCTTGAAGCCGCCCGTCAGGTCGCGATACGGGAGCAGCAGCACGGTGCGCGCGAAGGTGGTGCCGGCGCGGCTGATCAGCTGCCGGTGCAGGGGCCAGCCGACGGTGCGGCCGCCCGGGATATATCGGGTGCCGAGCACCAGGTCGGCGTCGCGCATGAGCGGCGCCAGCAGCCCGGGAAGCGCCGCCGGATCGTGGCTGAAGTCCGCGTCCATCTGGACGATGGCGCGCACGTCCGGCTGTCCGAGCGCCCAGCGGAAGCCGTGACGGTAGGCGGCGCCGAGCCCCTCCTTGCCGGCCCGGTGCAGCACCTGCACCCGCGGCTCGCGAGCGGCGATCGTGTCGGCAAGCGTGCCGGTGCCGTCGGGGGAGTTGTCATCCACCACCAGCAGGTTGCCCTCCGGCAGCGCCTCCAGGATGGCGGTGGCGACTCCCTCCAGGTTCTCCCGCTCGTTGTAGGTCGGCAGCACCACCCATACCCCGCGGCCGGCTGCCAGTCCCACGCGAGCCTCGCTCATCGGCCTATGCCCAGGTAGGCGATCCCGGCAGCGCGCACGGCCGGCGGGTCGAGCGCGTTGCGGCCGTCGAGCAGCAGCTGCAGGCCGGGGATGGAGGCCAGGTCCAGGGTCCGGTACTCGGCGTGGTCGGCCTGCAGGACGGCGAACCGGATGGGCGTCGCGTCGCCCGGACGCCATGGGCTGAATCCACGCTCCATGAGCTCGGCCGCGGAGAGGAACGGGTCGTGGCCGTGAACCCGCGCGCCGACCGCCGCCAGGGCGTCGCGCAGGGCGTATGCGGAGCTGAAGGCATCCTCGCGCACCCCGCCACGGTAGGCGATGCCCAGCACCAGCACGCCGGCATCCTGCAGGCTGCCGATGGTGCGCTGCGCCTCGCTGACCGCCCAGGCCGCCATCTCGTCGTTGATGCGCCGCGCGGCGGGCGGCAGCCGCATGTCGGGGGCATCGGCGAACAGGAAGTGCGGGTAGACCGGGATGCAGTGCCCGCCGACGCCGACGCCGGGCCGGTGCACGTGGCTGTACGGCTGCGAGTTGGCTGCCTCGATGACCTCCATCACGTCGATCCCGCGCTCGGCGGCGAAGCGCGCGTACTCGTTGGCCAGCGCGATGTTCACATCGCGGTACGTCGTCTCGGCCAGCTTCGTCATCTCTGCCGCCTCGGCGCCTGACACCTCGCGCAGCTCGGTGCCCTCCTCCAGCACGGCGCGGTAGAAGTCCAGCGCCCGCGCGGTCGAGCGGGGTCCGATGCCGCCCACCACCTTGGGATAGCGCCGCAGGTCCTCCAGCACGCGCCCGACCAGCACGCGCTCCGGCGAGAAGGCGACGAACAGGTCGTCCTCGGCCCGCAGCCCGCTCTCCGCCTCCAGCATCGGGGTCAGCCGCCCGCGGGTGGTGCCGACCGGCAGGGTCGTCTCGACGACCACCAGCGCTCCGGGGCCGATGCCGCGCCCCACGTCGCGGGTGGCGGTGTCGATGGCGCCGAAGTCCACGCGACGGTCCGCGTCGATGGCCACCGGCACGATGACCACCACCGCCTCCGCGCCCCGCACGCCCTCGGCGTCATCCGTGGTGGCGCGCAGGCGGCCCGTCGCCACCAGCCCCGGCAGCGGCTCGTCGACGGCGGCTTCACCTGGGTGCGGCGACCGGCCGGCATTCAGCGCCTCCACCACGCCGGCATCGACGTCGCAGCCGACCACCTCGTGGCCGCGGGACGCGTACTGCACCGCCAATGGAAGGCCGATCTGCCCCAGGCCAACCACCGCGATCCTCATCCGAGCACCGTCTGCAGCGCAGCGCCGGACAGCGCGGTGCCGGTGTTCGCCGCCTCCACCATGGCGCGCGCCAGCTGCAGCGCCACCAGCGCCTCGCGCGGGTCGACCGGCGGCGGACCGCCGCTGCGCACCGCGTCTGCAAATGCCTCCAGCTCCACGAGCAGCGGCTCACGGCGCTGGATCTCTCGCGGCTCGGCCGGTCCGGCCCTCACCGAGCCCTCCGACGGGTTGGCGTGGAAGACGAGCTCCTGGGCGATGTAGTCCGCCACGTACATGCCGCCCTGTCCGGTCACCGTGAGGCGGCGCTGCTTGGTGGGCGTCAGCCAGTTGATGTCCAGGCGGCCGACCGCGCCGTTCGCGAACTTCAGCACGCCCACGAACAGGTCCTCGTGGTCGGTGTGGATGCGCTGCTCCGTCTCGGCGTACACGCGCACCGGGTCCGATCCGAGCAGGAAGCGCATCACGTCCAGGTCGTGCGGCGCCAGGTCGACCACCACCCCGACATCGCGGATGCGCTCGGGAAAGGGACCCAGCCGCTCGGCGCTGACCTGAAAGATACGGCCCAGCTCGCCGGCGGCCAGACGGCGGCGCAGCTCGACGATGGCCGGATTGAAGCGCTCGATGTGGCCCACGCTCAGCAGCCGGCTACAGCCGGCCGCGACCTGCATCATCTCCTCGGCCTCGGCGCGGTCGGCGGCGATCGGCTTCTCGACCAGCACGTGTGCCCCGGCCCGCAGCGCGGCGAGGGTCAGCGGGTGGTGCAGCGAAGTCGGCGCCGCCACGCTGACCACGTCCGGCGACTCGGCGGCGAGCATGGCCACGGCATCGGCGTAACCGCGCGCCGCACGTCCCTCCCGCGCCAGCTCCACGGCCTGCGGACGCGGGTCGGCGACGCCGACCAGCTCCACGCCCGTCAGCTCGTCCCACACGCGCACGTGGTGGCGGCCCATGGTGCCCAGGCCGATCACCGCCGCCCGCAGTGGACGGTCCGTGCCCTTCACCGGGATGGCGCTGACGCGGCGCCCACCGCCAGGCCCTCGAGCGCGGCCACGATCCGCTCCGCCGCGTGGCCGTCGCCGTACAGCTCCGGCCGCGGCCGGCCGCGATCCATGAAGGAGGGATCCGCCAGCGCGCTGCGCAGCGCCTCCCGGTCGTCGCCGGCAATCCGGTTCCAGCCCGCCTCCACGGTCTCCACCCACTCGGTCTCGCCGCGCAGCGTCACGCACGGCGTCCCGGCCAGGTACGCCTCCTTCTGCACACCGCCGGAGTCAGTGGCCACTGCCGCGGCGGCCCGTTCCAGCGCCAGCATGGCCAGGTAGCCCGCCGGCTCGAGCGTGACCACGTTGCCCGGCATGCTGACCGGCGAGCCTCCCAGGACGGCGCGGGTGCGCGGGTGGACCGGCCACACCACCGGCCGGTCCTGCGGCAGCATCGCCAGCCGCGCGGCCAGGCGTTCGGGATCGTCCACGTTGTCCGGCCGGTGCAGAGTCAGCAGCACGAATCCCGGTCGCGCGGCGGCTTCGGGCGGCAGGTGCAGGTCGGCGCGGGCGGCTGCCCAGCACACCGCATCGGCCATCACGTCGCCCACCAGCTGCGCGTGATCGGCAATGCCCTCGTGCGCCAGGTGCTCCATGGCCGCGCGGGTGGGCGCCAGCAGCAGGTCGGACAGGTGATCGGCCACCACCCGGTTGCGCTCCTCGGGCATGGCGCGGTTGAACGAGCGCAGCCCGGCCTCGACGTGCGCCAGCCACGGCCGGCGACCACCTGGGTACGCGATCTTGGCCGCCGCCAGCGCACCGGCCAGGGTGGAGTTCGTGTCGCCGTACACCAGCACGCCGTCGGGCTGATGGTCGAGGAGCACCGGCTCCAGCGCCCGCAGCATCTCCCCGGTCTGCGCGCCATGCGGGCCGCTGCCGATGCCCAGGTCGAGGTCAGGGTCCGGCAGCTCCAGCTCCCGGAAGAAGCGGGCGCTCATCGCGTCGTCGTAGTGCTGCCCGGTGTGCACCAGCACCTCGGTGTGGCGCTCCCGCAGCACGCGGCTGACTGGCGCCGCCTTGATGAACTGCGGCCGCGCGCCGACGACGGTGAGGATCTTCACGGGCCGTCGTCCGGCGGGAAGGGCCGGCCGCAGGCCGGGCAGTCGCCGCTGAAGCGCTCGCCGTCCGGGCCGTCGCGCAGCGGCTCGCCGCAGACGCACACGCTGCCCAGCCGGCGCGCCGGGTTCCCGGCCACCAGCTCGTGATCGGCAACATCGCGGGTGACGACCGCCCCGGCGCCGACCAGGGCCCATCGGCCAATGGTCACGCCGGCGAGCACCACGGCCCCGGCCCCGACCGCTGCGCCGGTGCGCACCAGGATGGGCGAGACGGTCCAGTCGTCATCGGTCTTCAGGCTGCCGTCCGGGTTCACCGCGCGCGGCCGCCGGTCGTTGGTCAGGCAGGCGTGCGGGCCGATGAAGACGCCATCCTCGAGCGTCACGCCACGGAACAGGCTGGCGTTGCCCTGGACCTTGACGCGATCCCCGACGACCACGTCCGTGTCGATGTACACGTTCTTGCCGATCACGCAGCCGGCCCCCAGCCGCGCGCCCTCGCGCACCTGCGACCAGTTCCAGATCTGCGTGCCGGGACCGACATCGGCGGCGTCGGACACTTCGGCCGAGGGGTGGATGCGCGGCGGTCCGTCCTGCGGTCGTGACGGAGGCATCAGCCTTCCTCCAGCAGCTCTCGCAGGCGCGGCATGGCTGCCTGTACGGCCCGCCCCCGATGCGAGATGCGGTCCTTCTCCTCGGCCGGCAGCTCGGCGCTGGTCACGCCGTCCGGCAGCTGGAAGACCGGGTCGTAGCCGAAGCCACCGTCGCCGCGCCGCTCACGGGCCAGCTCCCCTTCCATCGTGCCGAAAAAGGACTCCATGCGCGGAGACTCGCCGTTGCCGGCCGGAATGGCCAGTACCAGGGCGCAGACCATTCGCGCCGCGCGCCGCGGATCGTCGCCCACGGCCTCGAGCAGCAGCCCCACGCGATCATCGACGTCCTCGCCCCCGAAGCGCGCCGTGTGCACGCCGGGACCCCAGTCCAGCGCCTCGACCTCGATCCCGGAGTCATCGGCCAGGGTGAGCAGTCCCGATGCTCGGGCGTAGGCATCGGCCTTGGCGGCTGCGTTGGCGACGTAGCTGTCGTGCGGCTCCGGGACGTCCATGTCGAGGCCGACATCCTGCGGGAAGACCAGCCTGCCGGGAATGCCGGCCAGCAGGCGGCCGAACTCCCGTTGCTTGCCGCGATTGGCAGTGGCCAGCAGCAGGTCCGTCACTCCGCCGGCGGGGCGTCGATGGCCGCTCGCTGGAGCTCGAACAGCTGCCGGATGCCGGCCGCCGCGAGGTCGATCATCCCGTTCATCTGCGCGCGATCGAAGGCGCGATGC